>CAYNBC010000102.1:0-3553 GCA_964395255.1 uncultured Sphingobacteriales bacterium
TGGATAAAATCTTCTTAATTATTGTGGAATCTATTACCTTTGTATGGTAATCCAAAACTTTTCACTTTAAATATCAATCTCACTCAATTCAAGCGGAATTGTTTTTTAAAGCCTTAAAAATTTTTCGATGTATACTGAAAGCGAGTTAAAATCATTAACTAAAAATCAGGTTAATGAAATAGCCAAAAAGGTTGGAGTAACCTATTATACACGCCTCAGAAAAGATGAGGTTATAAAAAGAATACTGGAAAAACTAAAAGCCGGAGATATTCCTGAGGAATTACCGGCTACATCCGCCCAGGCAGTAGAAAAGGCGGGTACCGAAGAGAAGACCACGCGGAGAAAAAGACGAATCAGAAAAGCTGTAACTAAAGTCTTTTCTACCTCCGAAGGAAAAGTGGAAGAAGTTCAGGAAAGTATCATTTTTCCTGAAAAGGAAAAATCAACTCATACATCAAAGAAAAAAAGTATTACTGAACAGGGCCATGCTGAAGTGGAAGATACTGTTAAAAAAGAAGAAACCTCTCCGGTAGCATCCGAAGAAAATAATATTCCACAGCCCAGTAACAAAAACATCACAGACACGATTGAAGTAGCTGAAAAACCTGCTGTACCTCAAGAAGCATTGGAAAAAGCTCCGGACAAAGGAACAGAGACAGTTGAAAGAGAAGAAATACCAACAGCAGAAGAAGAAATATATCTTTTCAGCCCCAGGGGATTGATTTATAATGAAGGAGTTCTGGAGGTGATGCCCGAAGGATATGGCTTTTTGCGTTCCCCTGATTTTGACTATATGCCATCACCGGATGATATTTATGTGTCCCCTTCCCAGATAAAACTATTCGGGCTTAAAACCGGTGATACCATTGAGGGCATTATCAGACCACCCAAAGAAGGTGAAAAATATTTTGCCCTCATTCAACTCGAAAAAGTTAACGGACTTGACCCGGAACTTGTACGGGACCGTATCCCCTTTGAACATTTGACACCTCTGTTTCCCAATGAAAAATTTGATATCACAACACATTCATCCAAACTTTCAACAAGAATTATAGACCTGTTCTGCCCCATTGGAAAAGGACAAAGAGGTTTGATAGTATCACAACCCAAAAGTGGAAAAACCGTTTTATTGCAGGAAATAGCCAATGCCATAGCGGCCAATCATCCTGAAGTATATATGATGATTCTTCTGGTGGATGAAAGGCCGGAAGAAGTTACCGACATGGCCCGCAGTGTTCGTGCCGAAGTGATATCCTCTACCTTTGATGAACCGGCAGAAAAGCATGTCAAAGTGGCGAATATTGTTCTGGAAAAAGCCAAACGATTGGTTGAATGCGGCCAGGATGTTGTCATTCTTCTTGACTCTATAACACGCCTTGCAAGGGCTTTCAATACCATAGCACCTGCCTCAGGTAAAGTATTAACGGGTGGAGTGGATTCTAATGCCTTACACAAACCCAAACGCTTTTTCGGTGCTGCCCGTAATGTCGAAAACGGAGGTTCGCTTACTATATTGGCTACCGCACTGATTGACACCGGTTCCCGTATGGACGAGGTGATATTCGAGGAATTCAAAGGTACGGGTAATATGGAACTCCAGCTCGACCGTAAACTGGCCAATAAGCGTATTTATCCTGCTATTGATGTCCCGGCATCCAGCACCCGTAGAGAAGAATTGCTCGTAGATAAAACTATTCTCCAGAGATTATGGATATTGAGAAAATATCTCTCTGATATGAATCCTGAAGAAGCTATGATTTTCCTTCAGGAAAGACTTAAAGATACGAAGACAAACGAAGAATTCCTTATCACCATGAACAGTTAAACTTAAAATGAAAGTTAAAGCTGAAAAAATTGTAGTTGTTTCTGCCAATCATAAAATCAAATCAGAAACACGTATAATTAATGACATTTTAGAAGCCGGAGCTGATTATTTTCACTTCAGAAAATACGGATATCCCTCTTATCGTATTGCAAAAATGATAAATGAAATTCCTGAAAAATTTCATTCACGCATTATTCTTCATTCACATTATCCTCTGGCCAAAAAATATCATCTGGGAGGAATACATATCCCGCGGAAAATTAGAAAAAACTGGTTTTTCAATGCTTTTATCCTGAATTCCTACAAAAAAAATGATAGATATATCATCACAACCTCCTATCATAGTACACGAAAGATTGAACGAAGTCCTGATTATTATTCTTACTTTTTTCTCAACAATATTTTTGGCAACCTTCGTGGTACCAACAAGCACGCCTACAAAGACCACGAAAAATTGATGGACTTTTTAAAAATAACACTGAAAGATATAGTACCTCTTGGAGGTATCGATGTTGGTAAAATTCCTTCATTAAAAGAGATTGGCTTCAAATCCGTAGGGATACATGGATATCTATGGGGAGCAAAAGACCCTGTAAAGCGTTTCGTGGATTTTCGTGATGCCTGGCTTAAAAATTAATTTTTTCTTGTTGGTTTTTCCAGCTTCTTTATTTTTGTAACTGACATATGGGGTGCTCTAAATAACGAGCTGAGATTATACCCATCTTCCGTTGTCTGACGGAAGGGAACCTGATCCAGGTAATACTGGCGTAGGGACTATGGATATCTTCTCAGAGTCATATTTAAGTTTCAGAGCACCAATAGTTTTTGTTTAACTATTAAAAACAAAAAAAATGAAAAAATTATTGGTGGTTCTGTTTTTAATTCAGGCTTTAAAAGTGCCTGCTCAGTTCAGCATTAGCGGAACTGTAAGAGACAGTAAAACACAAATGGTTTTACCAGGAGCAAATGTATTTATCGAAAACAGCTACCTGGGAAGTGTTACAAACAACAAAGGTGAATATCGCATTTCCGGACTCAAATCAGGAACTTATTCTCTGGTTTGCCGGTATCTCGGATACAAACTCTTCAAAACAGAAATTTCCGTAGATAAGGATGTAAAAATGGACATTAATCTGGAGGAATCTCCCATTATGGAAGAAGAATTTATTGTTAGTGCTTCCAAAGTTAAATCCACAACCCCTGCTACTTTTTCGCTTCTACCTAAAGCTGAAATCAAAAAGCTCAATTTAAGTCAGGATATTCCCTATTTACTGGATATTACACCCAGTGTGGTTATAAGTTCCGATGCAGGAGCCGGAATTGGTTACACAGGTTTCAGAATCAGAGGTACTGATATCACCCGCATCAATGTAACTATCGATGGAATTCCATTAAATGATGCCGAATCTCAGGGAGTCTGGTTTGTCAATATGCCCGACTTTGCCTCCAGCATTGATAATATTCAAATTCAACGAGGGGTGGGAACCTCTGAAAATGGCGCAGCTGCTTTTGGTGCCTCTGTTAATTTCCAGACACAAACCTTGAGCGAAAAGCCTTATTCGGAGTCCAATACGGCTCTGGGTTCATTCAACACCTTTAAGCAAAACATTAAAGCCGGAACAGGTCTTATTCATGATAAATTTTCCGTTGACACACGCTTATCGATGATAAAATCGGATGGTTTTATTGACCGCGCTTTTTCAAACCTGAAATCATTCTTTATAACCT
>CAYNBC010000102.1:3563-7771 GCA_964395255.1 uncultured Sphingobacteriales bacterium
CGGCCTATTACGGAAAAAAATCTTTACTCAAATTCAACATTTTCTCAGGCAAAGAAAAAACATATCAGGCATGGTATGGAATTCCTAAAGTAAGACTTAATGATGATGAAGCAGGAATGAAAAGGTACCTGGACCATTATCTATTTACGCAGGAAGAATATGAGCACATGGTAAATTCCAATTCCAGAACTTATAATTTTTATACTTATGAAAACGAAACGGACAATTATCAGCAAGACCATTACCAGTTGCACTATTCTTATAAAGCCAATCCATCTCTTCACTTTAATGCAGCTTTGCATTTTACCCGTGGTAGGGGTTATTACGAACAGTATAAAAAAGACGAAGATTTCTCGGATTACGGACTGCAACCCTTTGTCCTGAATGATACCATCTTTTCTACTGATTTAATTCGTCAGAAATGGCTGGATAATTATTTCTATGGTTTTATATTTTCTGCAGATTACAGGTCTGATTTGTACAACATTATAGTTGGAGGAGGAGCCAACCAGTATGATGGTGATCATTTTGGAAAAATTATCTGGTCAGCATTTGGAGGTGAAGATGTCAGGGACTATGAATGGTACCGGAACAATGGGCTTAAAAACGATTTTAACCTTTATTTGAAGAGCAGTGTTTTCGCATCGAAACAGCTTACATTTTATGGGGATATTCAGCTCAGAAAAATTCATTATGTCATTGATGGTATCCACGATGACCTTCGGGATATCAGCATGACAAAAGATTATTTGTTTTTTAATCCTAAAGCGGGAGTTATCTTCCAGGCTGGAGCCAACCAAAAACTTTACCTGACATTTGCCATAGCCAACAAAGAACCCAGCCGAAGTGTGTTCCGTGATGCTGCACCCAATGATAACCCCCAACCCGAGCGATTGTTCGATAATGAGCTGGGATATGAATGGAAAACACGTACGGCCATTGTCAATGCCAACTTATTCTATATGTTTTACAAAAACCAGTTAGTTATGACAGGGCAAATTAATGACGTTGGGGCTGTCGTTTTAAGAAATGTTCCTACAAGCTTTCGCAGAGGAATCGAAATCAGTACAGGGCTGGATGTTACTTCCTGGTTGAAGTGGAAAGCCAACCTTGCATTATCGCAAAATAAAATTCTGGACTTTACGGAATATGTTGACGATTGGGACAATGGAGGACAAATTGCCAATTATCTGGGCACTACGGACCTGTCATTTTCACCTTCAATAATTGGCGGTTCTTTGCTTCAGGCAGATTTGTTTAAAGGTATGTCGCTTCTCTGGATATCCAAATATGTAAGCCGACAGTATATTGATAACACCTCAAATAAAGATATCTCGTTAGACCCTTACTGGGTAAATGACCTAATAATATCTTATTCAACGACCCGGACTATTATTCCGGAGTTAAACATATCATTCAAAATCAATAATCTGCTCAACGAAAAATATGAAACTTTTGCCTGGGCATACCGCTATTTTTATCAGGGAAATTATTACACCATGGACGGGTATTTTCCTCAGGCAGGAACAAATTGGCTGGCACAATTAACACTTAAATTTTAATAATCCTGGTCCCCTTCCCGGTTTTTCTTTTAACAAAAAAAGTAATCAGGAAGGGGATTTTTTTATACCCAGTTTTTCAAATTCTTCAAAAGCAAGCTTATATCGTTTCTCTCGTGTTCCTTCTATGATTATAAAACGAGCCTGTATTTTTTTTAGCTCTTCCAGATAAAGTTCAAACAAATAATCCCTGTCAAAAGGATTTTCCCTAAGCGGGTCAGGTTCCCAGGGAATATCAGGTTTGCATAAAAAGTATAGGTCAAAGGGATTATGTGTTATTTCTTCTTCAACTTCAGGAGATACTTTGCCAAATTTTTCTTTCATCCAGATTTTAACAACAATCATATCAGTATCACACAAAACAGGTCTGGATAATTTTTCTGCTTCTTTTTCGGATTGAAGTTGCAAACGAGCTATAGCTTTGACATCTTCAAATGTATATCCTGTTTGTTTTTTCCTGCTCAGATATTCTCTTGAAATATCGGGTACTGCAGACACTTCGAATTTATGACATAAATATTGCCATAAATCCGTTTTACCCGAAGATTCAGGACCTGTAATGGCTATTCTGAGTATTTTATTATCTCTTTTTTCCATTCGTAATAACCTTTAAAGGCCAAAATTGTAAGAACAGCAAACAATACAACAGTAGGATAGAGTTCTTTATAAATATAAATTCCCACACTCACAGCATCCACGACAATCCATACCAGCCAGTTTTCAATTTTTTTTCGAGCCAGCATCCATGTAGCCACAAAGCTTAATGAAGTTGTAAAAGCATCCCAGTAAGGTACATCAGAGTCGGTAAAATGGTCAAGGAACCATGCCATGGAAAAAAACAGTAATACAGTAATAACGAACAGATTTAGCGCCAGTTTGGGTCCTGTTTTGCTCACCCTGATACCTCTGCTTTCTCTGGCAGGAGACTTACCGAAAACCCACTGATACCATCCATAAAAGCTCACCACCAGATAATAAAACTGCAAACTCATATCAGCATACAGCCGGGCTTTAATATAAACCACAATATACATCGAAACGACAATTATGCTGATAAGCCAGTAAACCGGCTTCTGTTTGATTTGATAATAAATGGAAATAAGGCCCAATATGGCTGCAATAAGCTCGAAGTAATGTAGTTTTATCCAGTGAGTCAGGGTAATGAGCATGGAAACATCATTCGGTGTGGTCGAGGTCTGCATTTACTATTTTCATCACAAACACCGAATGCGGATTAACAAATGACTTTCCGATTTCCCTGGTCAGTATTTCCATGACTTCTTTATACTCTCCAAAAATCTGTGTACTCATTCCATTGGTTATCACTTTTATATCGGGGTAAGTGTTCAACCTATCGATAAAATCCTTTATAGGTTTAATAAATTCATCTCTTAGAGGATAATATGAGATTTCAACAGAAACAAGCATCTTAATTTTTTCAACAAAAATAATAATAGCAGGATTAAATAATCCCCAAATTTTGCAATGCTTTGAATGATGCTTGTTGCTCAGATTTTTTCTTTTTATCCGATTGGGCTGTTCCCATTAATTTATCATTGATAAAAACCGAAGTAGTAAATAATGTTTTGTGGGTTCCGGAATGGTCTACGGTTTCATATTTTAATTCCAGATTATTTTTTTGAGCATATTCCAGAAGAAGTCCTTTATAATTTTCTTCTTTTTCGGCAATGGATGAAAGGTCAAAAGATTCTGACAGAAAACGATCGAGTAAGATTTTCTTAATAAAATCAAAACCTTTTTCCAGATAGATGGCTCCAATTAAAGCTTCAAAGGCGTTTCCCAGAATATCTGGTGAATGGGAAAGTGATATGCCTCTTTTGTGGTCCAATTTAATAATCTTATCAATCTGGGCCGCCCGTGCAAATTGATTCACAATTTCTCTTTTAACAATACGGGCTCTCATTTTGGACATCATGCCTTCGTCTGCCTCCGGGTAATGAAAATAAAGATAATCAGATATAACTGCCGACAAAATGGAATCACCTAAAAACTCCAACCTTTCATTATTCTTATCCGGATTGGGTTCGATAGATTTATGAGTAAGTGCTATCTCGTAATAGACCATCTTTCGGGGAGTAAACCCAAATGCCTCCCTGATAATTTGGCTAAGTTTATTTTTTTTGCCAGAATTCCTGAAAAGAGGAAATATCAAATTATTCAAATTTTTTGAAGACGGTACATACGTTATGCCCACCAAAACCAAATGTGTTGCTTAAAGCAATATTGACTTCCCGTTCCTGAGCTTGATTGAGGGTTAAATTTAAGCGCGAATCAATTTCAGGATCAAGATTATGCAGATTTATAGTTGGTGGCACAACACTATCATTAATGGCAGCTATGCAGGCAGCTGCTTCGATGGCTCCTGCGCCTCCCAATAAATGACCATGCATGGACTTTGTTGAGCTAATATTGAGTTTGTAGGCATGGTCTTTAAAAACGGAAATAATAGCTTTGGTTTCACTGATATCCCCCAGCGGTGTGGCTGTGCCATGTACATTGATATAATCTACATCTTCCGGATTAAGCCTGGCATCTTCCAGTGCATTTTCCATAACATACCTGGCCCCCAGACCTTCGGGATGCGGAGCTGTCATGTGATAAGCATCGGCCGAATAACCAGCTCCCACC
>CAYNBC010000103.1:0-7766 GCA_964395255.1 uncultured Sphingobacteriales bacterium
AAGCCCTTTATAGGATGACATTTTTTTTACCTGCAAAATAGATTCGAATGGAAAAAATGAAAAAATCACTGCAGTAAACTTATTGAATGAAATCACTTAACTTTGCTCTTTTTAGAAACATTTTAAATTTAAATATTATGGCAAGTATTTTTGATGGTTTATATCCTGAAAAACTCTGGAAAAATTTTGAAAGTCTGTTGAACATTCCCCGGCCTTCCAAAAAAGAAGCTAAAATCATAGAATTTATACGCTCCTTTGGTGAAAAACTGGGTCTTGAAACCCATGTTGATGAAGTGGGAAATGTGGTCATTCGCAAACCAGCCACACCCGGTTATGAAAACAAGCAAATGATAACCCTTCAGGGGCACCTGGATATGGTTCCCCAGAAAAACAATGATGTAGAACATGATTTTGAAAAAGACCCCATACAGGCATATATAGACGGTGAATGGGTAACCGCCCGGGGAACCACCCTGGGTTCCGACAATGGCATCGGTGTGGCCGCAGCTATGACCGTCCTGGAATCGACTGACCTTGAGCACGGCCCCATTGAAGCTCTGTTTACCATTGACGAAGAAACCGGTATGACAGGCGCTTTCAACCTAAAACCAGGCTTTTTGAAAGGCGATATACTTATCAATATGGACTCAGAAGACGAGGGTGAGCTCTATGTAGGCTGTGCTGGTGGTATGGATACAACCGGATATTTTTCTTTTAAACAGGAACCTCTTTCCGGTAATCAGCTCGAAGCTTATCAAATTGAAATCAAAGGATTAAAAGGCGGACATTCAGGATTGGATATCAATCTTGGCAAAGGAAACGCCAACAAACTGATGGCCCGGTTTTTATGGAATCATGCCCGTGACCTGGACATGAAAATATCCTCCTTCAACGGGGGAAATATGAGAAATGCCATCCCCAGGGAAGCTCATGCTCTTGTTGTATTGCCTTCCCAAAATGTCGAACAACTAAAAAAATGGGTTTACGAATATGAAAAAATCTTACAAAATGAATATTCATTTACAGAACCCGATCTGAAATTTACCCTGTCTTCTGCAGCCATGCCCGAATATGTCTGGGACGGTGAAAGCCAGTGGAAAATTCTTTCAGCCATTCAGGGCTGCCCTAACGGTACCATCAGCATGATTCCCGAAATGCCCAATGTGGTTGAAACCTCTACCAGCATGGGCATTATCAAAACGGAAGATCAGCAGGTCATGGTAGCCGCCCTGCAACGAAGTTCCGTGGACAGTAAAAAGCAGGACATTGCCAACACCATCAAAGCCATTTTTGAACTGGCCGGTGCAAGAGTGGAATTCAGTGGCAATTATCCCGGATGGAAACCCAACATGAATTCTCCCATCCTGAAAACCATGAAAAGTGTCTATGAACAAAAGTTTGGAACAACGCCCGAAATAAAAGTTATTCATGCAGGTCTGGAATGTGGTATTATCGGAGACATTTATCCGAACATGGATTTGATTTCCTTTGGTCCTACCATCAGATATCCACACTCTCCGGATGAAAAAGTTCATATTGAATCGGTGGCTAAATTCTGGGATTTTCTGGTCGAAACACTCAAAAATGCTCCGGTTAAATAAATAAAGAATTTCTCAAAATTGAAGATTGCTGCATCCATATATTCCAGTCATCCCGACAAGCGTGAAGGATTAATTCACCTTCTGGATGCCCATGGAATTGACTACATTCATATTGACTGCAACGATAATCCGGATGTATTTAAGGATATTGCTGAAATTCGAAAGTTATCCGACACACCCATTGATTTACATTTGATTTCAGCCCGGCCGGAAAAATATTATCCCCTGATTAAGGAATACCACATTGAAAGTGTTACCCTTCAATACGAAAATCTGGATAAAATTCCCGAAATACCTTATATCATCGGTACTTCTTTCGGCCTTTCCATTACAACCGATACACCCGTTAGTGTTTTCAAACACTTTGAAAATGCCATGGATTTTATTCTTTTAATGGCAACCGTTCCGGGCAAAAGCGGGGGTGTCTTTGACAGAAGAAATTTCCGGAAAATTCATGAAATACATCAGCTATTTCCGGGTACCCAAATCCATGTTGACGGAGGTGTCAATGACGAACTATCTTTTATTCTCAGGCATCTCAATGTGCGTATGATTGTGGTCGGAAGTTATCTTTTTAATAATGATAACCTGGGTATTCCCCTGCTGAACCTGAAAAAAGAAAAAATCCATTCCTCGTATCCCATTAAAGACTTCATGCAAACGCACAATCTCCCTTTGCTGCCAAGGGAAAAAGCAGACTTTTACAGTATTCTTTCTTCCATCGAAAAGCACAATCTGGGATTTACCATCATTACCGGGCCCGGCAATTACATGGAAGGATTGATTACCAATGCCGATATCAGAAGGGCTATGCTGAAACATTTCCATAAATTGCCTTCCCTGTCCGTAGATGAAATTATCAACACCGACCCCGTTTTCATCCGCGAGGATAAAACTGTCAAAGATTTAATAAAACTGGTAGATAAAATTACTTTTCCTCTCCTGTTTTTGCCGGTTACCAATGAAAAAAAACAGGTTGTTGGGGTACTTATGTTCAACAATTTAATAAAAGGAGAATCATGATTATCCATTTAAAACAGGGATTAACTCATGAAGTAGTTTATAATCTGGCTATCAAAGCCCGGGCAATTCCCATTCAAACAGATAACCGTTTCATACTGGTTACCTCATCCTCAGTAAAAAATTTACCCGACTTTCTTGAAAAACATACAGATGAATATTTTGTTTTTGATACAGATATTCAATTAGCCAGCAAAAAATATTATGGTGGAAAAAGAGAAATCCGTCTGGATGACGACATTGTTTTTGGGGGAAACAGCCGCACTACGGTTGTTATGGCCGGTCCATGTTCGGTGGAATCGGAAACGCAAATTGAACAATCGGCAAAACTTTTAAAAGAACTGGGCTTAAAAATTTTGAGGGCAGGAAGTTACAAGCCCCGCACCAGCCCTTATTCATTTCAGGGATTGGGTCTCGAAGGCCTGAAATTGCTTGATAAAATTCGTCAGAAATACCAGCTCAAAATAATTTCGGAAGTCAGGGATGCTTCCCATGTGGATGAAGTGATTCACTATGCCGATATTGTACAGATAGGTGCTAAAGCCATGTATGACCATGGTATTTTGCGCAAATGCGGAAAAGCCCGTAAACCTGTTTTGCTCAAACGGGGCTTCGGAACCAATTTGCAGGAATTCGTTCAGGCAGCTGAATTTATCCTTTCGGGAGGAAATTTTCAGGTTATCCTTTGTGAAAGAGGTATCCGAACATTTGAAACCAAAACCCGTTTTACTCTGGACCTTTGCGGTGTGGCCTATTTGAAAGAACATACCAACCTGCCTATTGTTCTTGACCCCAGCCATGCCATGGGTTATGCTTATGGCGTGCCGGATTTGACCCGTGCCTGCCTGGCCATGGATATTGACGGGCTTTTGATTGAAACCCATCCCAACCCCCGGGAAGCCAAATCCGATGCCGCCCAGCAATTAAATCATGAAGAGTTTAAAACTATGTTCGAATCTTTAAAACCCATTGCTGAAGCCATTCATCGTAAACTTGTGTAGATGAATATGTGGGCCAGAAATATTGCCTATCTACGGCAAAAAAAAGGCTTGAAGACGGAAGAGCTTGCCCGTGAGCTCCATATTCCCCCTTATCTACTGGTTTTTTATGAAAAACAAATTGCCGAACCCACCCTTTCCGAGCTCATTAAATTGGCTTCTTTTTTCAACATTCCTCTGGATATACTTGTTTTCAAAAACATCGAACAGGCCGAACAGTTAAAGGAAAATATTCAGTTTCTGGTCATGGATATTGACGGTGTTCTCACCGATGGGGGAATGTATTACGATTCTTCCGGTAAGGAACTTAAAAAATTTAATACCAAAGACGGCAGGGGAATACTAAATCTGAAATCAAAAGGAATTAAAACTGCATTTTTAAGCAGTGGTTTTAATGAATCGCCAGGAAGTATAAGGGCTCAGGTGCTAAAAGTGGACAGGTATTACATTGGTCCTGGACCCAAACTCAAAATCCTTCAGGAATGGTGGAAAGAACTGGCTATTTCCCCGGCACAAACCGCCTATATCGGTGACGATATCAACGATCTCGAGGTTATTGATGCGGTAGGTTTCTCAGCATGCCCGGCCGATGCCGTGGACATGATTAAATCAAAAGTTAATGTAATACTCTCAAAAAATGGAGGTGAAGGTTGTGTTCGAGAATTTATTGACCTTTACCTGTAATTTTCTTGTTATTTTATTGTATTTTAGTTATTTTTGAGTTAATTAACTCATTAAACCCTTTGCTATGTTTAAGATTATTGCCAGTGTATGTTTCTTCCTGGTCATATTTCAGGCAAGCTCTCAGAGTATTTCAAGAGAAGTAGTTGCAGCTTCCGGGGATTTTTATACCACCCAGGACGGAAGTCTGAGCTGGACTTTAGGTGAAATAATGACAGAAACCGATACGGTTGCCAGCCACATTCTTACCCAGGGATTTCAGCAAAGCCGCCTCATTCCTTTATTTATTGCTGAGCCCGCTTTCGGAAATATTAAAATTTATCCCAATCCGGCTCAATCAAAACTTATCATCTCTCTGGAACAGCCAGCAGAAAATGCTTATCTGACCGTGTTAACACCTGAAGGCCGTAAGGTTTTTTCCTGCAAAATGATGCATTCACGATATGAAGAAATAGATATCGGTCACCTTGCTTCGGGATTATATTTAATTCAAATGGTTGAAAACAAAAAGCTTAAAGCCATTTATCGATTTATTAAAAAATAAACTAATAATGCTATGAAAAAATTTCTATTACTCGCTGCGATTCTGGTTTATATGGCATCTACCGGGATGGCACAGCCACCAGGTGCGTTCAAATATCAGGCTGTAGCCCGTGATGCCCAGGGAGATATTATCAGGAACACAGATTTACCGGTTCGTATTTCCCTGCGTTATGACAATCCACAGGGTGAAATTGTATGGCAGGAAACACACAATGTCAAAACCAATGATTTTGGTTTGATAAATCTGGAAATCGGACGGGGAACCTCCACAGGAGTGGGTTCTGCAGCATCCTTTGACGAAATTGATTGGTCAAAAGGAGCTTATTTTATTTCCGTGGATCTGGACTTTGGAAGTGGATTTACAAATATGGGTATCAGCGAATTGCTTTCCGTACCTTATGCTTTGTATGCAGCCAAAGCCGCCTCTTCGGCAGGGGCACAGACTCTTTCACTTCAGGGAAACGAACTGAGTATTAGCAATGGCAATAGTGTTACACTGCCCATCAAATGGAAAAGTCAGGGCAACAACATATACTTTAAAGGAGGCACTGCCAGTATCGGAACTAAATACAACTATTCCCAGAACACCGCCCTCAATGTTACAGATAGTACGAATAAAAACATTCCGGCCTTGATTTATGCCTACACGACCGGATCTGACAACTTTTTTGTCACTTCAAGAACAACTTTGAGCACTATTGAAGGAACAACAGGTACCAATCAGGCTATGGCAGCCCTTTCCACAGGCACATCAACAGGTACCAATACCGGCCTTTACGCCTATGCCGAATGTGCTCTCGAAAATTATGCGGTACATGCGGAAGTAAAAGGTAATACCGATGCCGATTCAAACTATGCCGTTTACGGAATCTCTTATGGCGATGCATCCACAGGAGGCTTCAATGTGGGTGTGCATGGACAGGCAAAAGGATCTTCCTATTTCAATGTGGGTGTTAATGGTCTTACCGAAGGTGTTGCCAATTCGAATTATGGTGTGTTTGGTACATCCAGAGGTGCGGGTTCGGGCTTGAATATTGGTGTGGATGGTTTTGCTTCATCCAGCAATCTGGCCAACTACGGAGTTTACGGTGATATCTCCGGAGGAGGCTCCGTGCCCTGGAATATTGCCGTTTTTGCCGATGCCCAAAAAAGTACTGCAACCAATACCTATGCTGTTTATGCTCGTGTAGCATCCGGCTCAGGAAAAACAGCTGGTTATTTTGACGGTAATGTTACCGTAACCGGTACTTTCAGCAATCCTTCCGATGCTTTCCTGAAAACACAGGTGAATGATTTATCCAATGCTCTTTCTATCGTTAAAAATCTGAAACCCGTATCTTTTCAGTTTAAACCCGAACTGGAAGAAAAAGGATTTAATTTTCCACAGGGTACTCAATTCGGTTTTATTGCCCAGGATGTTGAAAAAATACTTCCACAGCTCGTAATGGACCAGTATGCACCGGTATTTAAAGAAGACGGAAATGCCACACGGATTGAAAGGTTTGAATACAAAAGCGTCAATTATCTGGGATTTATACCCATTTTAACTTCTGCCATTCAGGACCAGCAAAAACTGATTGAAAAACAGGCTGAAAAAATCCAGTCCCTTGAAAAAGAAATTCAATACCTGAAAACAGCCATACAGGAACTGCAAAAGAAATAAACTGACCCGGAAAACATAAAAAAAGGCTTTCGTTTCTCCGGAAATGAAAGCCTTTTTTGCAGGGTGGCAGATGGGACTTGAACCCACGACCCCCGGATCCACAATCCGGTGCTCTGACCAACTGAGCTACAGCCACCATTTATAAGCGGCTGCAAATATAATTATTTTTTCAACGCAAAAATCTTCTGACCGAGCAAAATTTCTACTCTTTATGACCTGACTCCGGCACGGGATGCCCGGCATTATCAGCGCCTTACTCTTCTGCCATTCTTTCTCAATTAGGGCTGGCTTTAAAAAGGATTTTTCGGATGCACAAACCCGTATGAATACAGGGTAATTCAGCTTGATTGATGGAATAATCAATTTTTATTAATTTCGTCATATAACTATGATGCATGCCTTGCAATGATGAAAAGATTTCTGGTAATATCCCGCACTCAAGCACTTGAATGCAGACATAATGGCTTTTGTCGAATGTAAAGATTTCTTGTTTTATGCAATCCATGAATGTTCCGGTTTTAATAAAAGCAATGGTTCTGACAGGCTGGAGACCAAATCAGAAATGGAAAAACGATTATTATTTTTTTGATAAACAGGAAAAACCATGAAATCCAGGATTTGTTTAAAAATAACAGGATTATGGGCTCTGGCTATTTGGACAACCGGTGCATCTTTAGGTCAAAACCTGGAATCCGGGCCGGATAATAAAACAAAGAAAATTTTCTATCTGGGTATTGAACAAAGTGAATTATTACAAAACCGGTATCAAAATATAGGCATCCATAATTTTACTTTTTTTGCAGGACAGAGATTTTCGGCTGAGCCATGGAAAAAATGGGGCTGGCGGTTACTTTTAATTAATGTGGCGTTGAGCGAAGAACACCTGCAAAACAATGCTTTTATTGACGAGCCCAAAAACGGTTTAACCGGCAGATTGACCGTGGGAAGAATGTATATCGATTATTATCCTGCGGAGGTTAAAAAAGGCGTTTTTGCATTTGCACCTGTAATAAGTACCGGCCTGGGATACAACGCCACCCAATTTACCCGGAACCATGAAAGTATTACGCGCAAAGCCTTTGCTCTACCTCTTTCGTTAAGGCTTTCCTATACATTTTTTAATACCGTCTTTTTTGAATTTCCTGTTGTGGATGTCAGCTTTCATTCAAGAATGAAAAAAACATACCTTGGCGATACATACATCCATTACCCGGAAACTTTCTCGATTTATATGTGGATAAATCTGGGATTGAAGGTCAG
>CAYNBC010000104.1:0-7727 GCA_964395255.1 uncultured Sphingobacteriales bacterium
GGGTGTATCACACAGGGCAAAAATCACTTTGAACAAATAACCATTAAGCAAAAGAGAGCCGAAGCGGTGCCACTCTATTGCACCAAAACTACAAAGCAGGAACAAAACCGTAAAGGTGTCGACAAATTGCGAAGAAAAAGTAGAAGCATTATTCCTCAGCCATAAGTGTTTGCCACGGGTTAGTTTTTTCCAGAAATGAAAAAGCTGAACATCCAGAAACTGAGCCAGTAAATAAGCCATCAAAGAAGCTGTTACGGCAACAAAAGTTAGTCCGAAAACTTTGTTAAATTCTTCGTTACTAACAGGTGACCATGATGTTGCTCTGACCGCAGAAGCAACCAGCACAATTCCAACGGTAAATATGCTGGCAAACAAACCCGTTAACACAATCATATTCGCTCGTTTCTTGCCATATACCTCCGAAATGATGTCTGTGATTAAAAAAGTCAGTGGATAAGGAATGATACCTACCGACAATTCAAAGTGGTACAATCCAAATGCATCCCAACTAAAAAATTTTTGAAAAGTAAGATTGGCTGTAACCAACGCAGCAATAAACAATCCTCCCAGTATCAAATAAAATTTTTCAGCTTCAGTTTTTTGTTTGTGGGTCAGAACAACGCTCATTTTGAGGATGTTAATAAATTATACAATTCAGTATCCTGCCTGTGAAGAGCCACATAATTGGAACCGTAAAAATTTTCATATTTAAAATGGTAAGGCCTGAATTCTACATATCCAGGAAAAATTTTGCCTACCTGATAATCCATGGATTCAAAAAATTGATAGTAATCTATCAGGAGATTTTTTGTAGTGATGTTGATGTATCCATATTCAAACTGAACCAGCCTTATTTTTCTGTTTTCCAGCGCTTTCCGAAATCCTTTTAAAGCCTGATACTCGGCTCCTTCAAGGTCTAGTTTGAGAAAATCTACCTGTTCCAGATTTTCTTCTTCCAGAAAATCATCACCGCGGACACAGTTTATTTCAATCTGTTCAGAGGTTTTGTATGGCAAACCTTTGATGTCATATAAAGACGAATGCGTGTGCGAAGGATACAGATACATTTTTCTCTGTCCCGGCTTTTCACACAATGCCAGTTTTCGGGCTTGAAGCCTTTCTTCATTCAGGAATCGTTCATTCAACCGGTTAAAAGTCTCTGGAACAGGTTCAAAAGCATAAATGGTAGCATCTTGAAAAAATTCAAGCAGGAGAGAAGAATAATTACCCTCATTGGCACCGCCATCGATAATTGTCTTTAAACCAAGCTTACTTAATTTACGGATTAGCTCCAATTCTCCATTGGTAAAAATATCATGATTGCGGTTTTCATAAAAGCGGTCAAGAGCTCTTCCGAAACCTGCCAATGCTTTGAAAACAGCAGAATGAGAATATTTTTTGAGTATTTTTTTCAATGTACCTGCCATCGCTACAAAACTAAATAAAAAACATCTGTCACCAACTGTGAATATTTAAAAATGGCTTTTTTCTGTATTTCCAACATTTTTGCACGGGAAACCGTTAAGGATGGAATTGTATGAAAAAAATAAAAACATACCTCCTGATCTTGGCCATTATCCTTCTAGTACTGAGTTCCATTTTAATGCTTATTCCTTTAAAGTACGAATCAAAGATTGAAAAATACCTGGTTGAACAACTAAACCAGAGTCTTACTGTACCCATGAAAATACAGTCTATTGATCTTAATCTTTTTTACCGCTTTCCCAAAGCATCGGTTATTGTTAAGGGTATTCAAATGCAGCCACCCGGTGATAATGTTGAATTTGTTGAGTGTGAAAAGTTTTATATAATACTCAACCTGATGGACCTTTTCTTAAATCACTACCGTATTGAACGCATCGAAGTCTCCCACATGCAAATGAATCTTCTTCACCGGTCGAACGGTAGTTATAATTACAACATCTTCAAAAGCAGCTCATCCAGCGGAAAAGATTATTCATGGGACATTGACAGAATAATCATCCGGCAGGCAGGATTTGCCTACATAGACGAAAAAGAAAATTGGTCATTGCATTCTCATATAGACAAACTTATTTGTTCCGGTAAAACCGACACCAACCTAATGGATTTCCATTTTTCAATAAAGGCTATAACAGATTCAATACTTGTTAATAATTCATCTGTCTGGACAAAACAGGAAGTTAAAGCCAGCGGCCAATGGCAATACGACATGAATAAAGACCAGTTTGGATTGTCCTCACACAACCTGACACTTCTTCCAATTCAGTCGGCTGATTTAAAACTGGATGTATTTCCCGATTATTTTCAGCTGGAAATGGAGAATGTCAGGATGGACATCCGGAAAATGATGGAAAAACTCAAAGAAAATAATTACCCATTGGCAGAAAAAATATCCGCTGAAGGCAATGGAATGGGAAATATCATTATTCATGACAGGAAAGGTCCTGTTTCCATGCAAGCAGGATTTAATACAAATAACCTGGCATTATTCGATTCTTCCTTTAGCCTGCATGGAATCACTTTGAGTTCTGTGCTTACTGCCACTGATTTAACCGATTTGAGGAGCTATTTTCTGGATGCACATTCACTTGCATGGAAAGACAAAAGTAGCAGTATTGCAGGCACCATCAAAATCAGGGATTTCATGGATTTAAATACCCTGGCCAATTTCCGGGGTGAAATCCCCTGCGAACTCCTGTCCTGGGTAATTTCCGACAGTTTGATGAGCCTTAAAGGAGAAAATATTAATAGCCGGATACATATAAATGGAAAATTGACAGGTTGGTTTCCCGGAAACAAATCCACCCTTCCCGAAACAGAGGCTGTATTTCAGTTTTCAGACAATGTGTTAACAGTTCCTGACTTGAATTCCACCATGCATTTAAAAGGGAAATTACAATTCCACTCCAACGAGGCAAAATTTTATCATTTTCAGCTTTATAACGATGACTTGAACGCTACACTTCAAGGTCAGATAGAAGGAATATTTGATTATATCAGACACAAGCGGGAAAAATTAAACTTTCATCTTGAGATAGCTTCCGGCAGGTTGGATATGGATCATTTACTTAGCTCTTCAAGCAATCAAAATGATTCGTCCCATGAGTTCTATTTACCTTCATGGTTCACAGGACAGATGAAATTCAGGATTGACACACTGATTTATGATAAAAACAAATATACTGCGCTGGCTTTTCAAGCCCAGTCAAGCGGGAATGGGTTGAAGATAAATTCCCTGCGGGTGCACGCTTTTGAAGGAGATATCAATTCCGAGCTGTTGCTTTCAGAATGGGAAGATGGATATGATATTTCGGGCTCGGTAGATCTGAATGATATTGACATCAAAGAATTGTTTCGTTCGACCCATAATTTTGGCCAGGACTATCTGAAATCCGAACATCTTGCAGGAAAGGCAAGGGCTCACATCGAATTGATTTATCATACGGATAAAAAATTTAAACCTGATCTGGACAGGCTGTTTGTGATTGGAGACATGGAAATTCAAAAAGGAGAACTTAACAATTTTGAACCCATGGAACGCTTGTTCGGTTTTATTAAAGCACGCCAATTAAAGAATATTAGATTTGCTACCCTGGCCAACACCATATTGATAAAAGACCGCACCGTTTTCATTCCTACCATGTTTATTCAGAGTAATGTTACTCAATTGACCATGCAGGGAGAACATCATTTTGACAATCAAATAGACTATCATTTTAAAGTCAATCTTACCAGTTTGTTTTTCAAAACCTATAAAAACTTCAGCGTAAATACCCAGGATGAAAAAGATGGTAAAGGAGGTATCAATTTATACATCAGAATGCACGGCTCTTCGGATAATCCCCAAATCTCCTACGACCGCAGGGAAGTCAAACAAAATCTTATCAGGAATTTTGAAAACGAGAAAAAAGAAATCAAAAAAATCCTGCAGAAAAAAGATAAAAAACAGGCTATTGAAGAATATGAGCTTGAATGGGATGACGGTTAACAAGGTATTTTTTAATTTAGCCCCACCAATTATATGATTTATGATTGATTATCAGCAGCGATTTTACTGGAATGCCACCATCTTCGTACTGTCAGTGTTGATATCTTTTGCTACACTTTTTTATACCCAGACGCTGGTCAGTGCCCTGAGCCGGGAACAACGCAAAATGGTAAATCTTCTGGCCAAAACTTACGAGCAACTAAATGAAATACAGTCCAGACATGATATGTCGGATATTTCATTTCTTTTTGAGATTATCAAGTCCAACGAAAATATACCGTTAATAATGACTGATTCTACTGGAAATCAGATACTTGATTACATAAATCTTGATTCCAATAAAGTAAAAAAGCCCGGTTACCTGGAACGCCAGCTTCAAATTATGAAAAGCCAGCATAAACCTATCCCTATCGAATATTCCAACGCCAAGAAAATTTTAATTTATTACAAGAGTTCCCGTTTGATTACCCAGTTGAAAATATACCCTATCATTCAACTCTTTTTGGTTATACTGTTCATAGCTTTTGCCTATTATGCCTTTAATTCTTCAAGAAAATATGAGCAGAATAAAGTATGGACTGGCATGTCGCGCGAAACAGCTCATCAGCTGGGCACACCTGTTTCATCCCTCATGGCTCTTTCCGAAAACATAAAAAGCCTTGACCTGCCTGTCCCTGACAGTATAATCAGGGAACTGGATAAAGATATTCACAGACTGGAGGTCATCACCGATCGGTTTTCAAAAATTGGCACTTTACCCAAACCTGAAAAGAGAAATCTTTACAGGGAAATCAAAGAAGTTCTGGATTATCTGGCGCCCAGGGTTTCGTCACAAATAGCCATGAAATTTGACGAAAAATCCAATCTGGAGCTAAATGCTTATATCATTCCCTCCCTCTTTGCCTGGGTGATAGAAAACCTATGTAAAAATGCCATCAACGCCATGGAAGGAAAAGGAGAGATTTCTGTCCTGATACACGGAAACGAAAATGTTGCTTTCATAGATATTACAGATACCGGAAAAGGAATCCCCAGGTCGAAATTCAAAACCATATTCAAGGCGGGGTATACCACTTCACGAAGTGGATGGGGGCTGGGATTATCGCTCAGTAAGAGAATCATTGAAATGTACCACAAAGGTGAGCTTTATGTTAAATGGTCAGAACCCGGTAAAGGTAGTACTTTCAGAATCAAATTAAAAAACCCTCAACGAAAAAAAATATTCTCATTTTAACATATTTTTAAAAAACTGATATATTTGAAATGTTGAACCTAAAAGTATGTGTATGGAGCCAACCCGTCTTTTTGACATTTTGTATTATGTCCATGAAAAATATCATCAGGATGTAGTTTTCGGGGCAAAAGTTAGTGGTGAGTGGAAACCGCTGAGCAGTGATGATTATCTCAATAATTCGATTCATTTTTCGTATGGATTGATGGCGCTGGGTATTAAACCCGGTGATAAAGTAGCCACCATTACCAACAACCGCCCTGAATGGAATATTGCTGATATGGGAATCATGCAAATAGGTGCCATTCATGTGCCTATATATCCCAATATCACTGAAGAAGAATACAATTATATTCTAAAGCATGCTGAAATTAAACTGGTTTTTATCTCATCAGAAAATATTTACCAGAAAATAAAAACCTTACCGGGTAAACTTGAACACCTCAAAGAAATTTATACTTTTGAAAAACTGAATTCTACCGACAGGTTATGGACAGAAGTTATCGAGCTGGGGAAATCCAACCCTGCTCCTGAAAAGCTCGAAGAATACAAAAAGGCAGTAAAACCCGATGATGTAGCTACCATCATCTATACTTCCGGTACAACGGGCACACCCAAAGGCGTTATGCTGACGCACAATAACATTCTAAGTAATGTTTTCGCTGCCCGTCCCCTATTTCCTATTTATGCCGGGGATAAGATTTTGAGCTATCTTCCTGTTTGTCATATTTATGAAAGGATGACCAACTATATTTTCCAGTATTCGGGTTGTAGTACCTATTATGTTGAAAATATGGGAACCATTGTTGACAATATCAAAGAAATCAAACCCGATGCATTTACAACTGTTCCCCGCCTGCTGGAGAAAGTATACGACCGCATATTATACAAAGGCAGGAATCTGAAAGGTATTTCCAGAAAAATATTTTTCTGGTCGCTTAATCTTGGTCATCAGTACAAAGAAGAAGGAAACAGCTGGTGGTATCTTGCCCGTCTGAAACTGGCAGATATGCTTGTATTCAAAAAATGGCGTGAAGCTTTTGGCGGAAATATCCGTTTTGTTGTTTCAGGAGGTGCTGCCCTGCAGGAACGCCTGGCTCGCATTTTCTGGGCAGCTAAAGTTCCCGTTCTTGAAGGCTATGGACTTACTGAAACATCTCCCGTTATTGCTGTCAATACTTTCGAACCGGGTGGAAAAAAATTTGGAACGGTAGGCCCTCCCCTCAAAAACCTGGATGTAAAAATAGATGAAGATGAAGAAATTATTGTCAAAGGTCCTTCCGTTATGAAAGGCTATTATAAAGCTGATGAGCTTACGCGGGAAGTCATTGACCAGAATGGTTATTTTCATACAGGGGACCTGGGAGAATTTGTGGATGGTAAATTTTTGAAAATTACAGGCAGGAAAAAATCCATGTTTAAAACTTCCATGGGTAAATATGTTGTTCCCGAACCGATGGAAAACAAGCTTCGCGAATCAAGGTTTATTGAACAGGCCATGGTTCTGGGTGAAAATCAAAAATTTGTTACGGCTATTATAGCGCCCAATTTTCAGTATCTCAGAAACTGGTGTGATATCAAAGGACATGGCTTTGGTAGTTTTGCCAATGCCGTCAAAAATCCAGCTATTATTCAAAGATACCAGGAAGAAATTGATAGTTATAATCAGTTGTTCAATCCACACGAAAGAATCATCAAATTTGTTCTGGTACCTGATGAATGGACTGTTGAATCCGGTGAGCTTACACCCACGCTCAAAGTCAAGCGTAAAGTAATTATGGAAAAATATAAAAAAGAAATCGAAAAAATGTACAAATAACCGGCAGCCAGACTGAAAGCTCTTCCACCTTTTTAGAAACATTCGAGAAATTCAGAAGAAAAAAACCTTAGCCAACAAATTAATTCGTTGGCTAAGGTTTGATTGTAGCTAATTTGATGTAAGCATTCAATCGTATCTCAGTATTTATAACCTCCCGTATCCTTTTCAGGTTTTACATCCAGCGAAAGTACAATGCGATTCACAAAATTAAAGTAGGCAACAACGAGGCTTGCATCCAGAATGGCACGGTCATCCAGCCCTGCCATTTTCATTTTTTCAATTAAAGAAGTGTATTGCTCCGGATCTTTATTCAAAGTCAGAGCTTCGGCAAAACGGCATAGCAAAAGTTCCCTGTCCGTCAAATCCGCAAGCTTATAGTCGGCCTTTAAAAGTTCAATTCTGGATTTATCTTTCCAGTAATGCAGCAAAGCCTGTTCATGATGCATAATGCAGTAATTACACTGATTGGTCAGGGAAACAACAACAGCCATCATTTCCCTTTCAGCCCGGGACAAAGGGGAAGAACCGAACATAATTTTCAGGTATAAATCCATGTGAGACACTATGGTAGGTGGATTCAGGCTTTGTATCTTGTGCACTTCGGCAAGCTTACCCCGTTTCCGGATAATATCATCATAAATTTGCCTTAATTCACCTTTTGATTCTTTATAATTAATGACTTTTATATGTGGTATAGATTATTATTG
>CAYNBC010000105.1:0-7723 GCA_964395255.1 uncultured Sphingobacteriales bacterium
GTATAGTCGAGATCCATATGGAGGCTTGAATAAAATCAGCCATGCAATAAAATCCATGAAATGCATGAAAAAGACCATGGATTTTTATCGGTTTAGCTTAATTTGTAAACTTGAAATTATCAAGATGAATGCATCGAATAATATTTGTATCTGACACGCATTTGGGGCACGACCTGCCTGTACGCAAAACCAGCCGTGAACACAGGGGAGAGGATTTTTTTAGAAATTTTAGCTATGTGCTTGATTATGCTATAAAAGTCAAAGCCTCCCTACTGGTTCATGGTGGAGATTTATTCTTCAGAGCACGAATACCCGAAAAAATCGTTAACAGGGTTTACAAATTAATTTACGAATTCGGAAAGCAAGGCATTCCTATAGTGATTGTTCCGGGCAATCATGAAAGGTCGCGCTTTCCAAGGTCACCCTTATTCAATAAGGAGGGGATATATATTTTCAATTATCCGCGCACTTTTCGGTTTGATCTCAACGGCATCAAATTGTCTTTTTCCGGATTTCCATATCATTACAATAATATAAGAGACAATTTCAGCCGGCTTGTATGGGAAAGCGGTTTTTATCAATCGGATGCCGATTACCGTTTTTTATGTGTACATCATGCAGTAGAAGGGAGCAGTTGCGGTCCTGGAAACTATATTTTTCGCCATGCCGAGGATGTTATTCAGATGAAGGACATTCCGGAGGAAGTTGATGCCTTACTCTGTGGTCATATTCACCGGCAACAAGTGCTTTATAAAAAAGCCAACGGGAAAGCAATACCTGTTATTTATGCCGGCTCGGTTGAAAGAACCTCTTTTGCCGAAATAAATGAAACAAAAGGATTTTATGTTTTGCATTTACAAAAAAAGAAATCTGCTGATGGTTTCAAGTCGTTTGATTTTATTCCACTCCAATCAAGGCCCATGTTTCAAATCACTCTGGATGAGCCGGACAGGAACTCAGTCCATGAACTGACCGAAGATATAATTCGGAATTACCCCAGGGGTTCGATGATTCGCATCAAAACAAAAGAAAATTATAACGGATTACTTG
Organism: uncultured Sphingobacteriales bacterium; assembly: GCA_964395255.1. Taxonomy (GTDB): domain Bacteria; phylum Bacteroidota; class Bacteroidia; order CAILMK01; family JAAYUY01; genus CAYNBC01. The sequence goes on from CAYNBC010000105.1 coordinate 1,051, forward strand.
CGGAAAAACTTGATATCAAAAGGCTTGAACAATTAGGTTATTTTGTACGTATTACCTTACCCTTCCGTAAAAAGAAAAGAGAGAGAGAAAATCGGATTAACGGTTTGTTTAACTGAATAGCATACCGGTTTATTTTTCAAATTAAATGAGCCAATTTCTTTTTCCCCATGCTCGACAAATAAATTAGTTCATGATTTGATGGAAATTCAGGCAGGGTTGAAATTAACAAACCCCTTTCAGGCTGCTTCAATTATTGATTTTCCAATTGTTCTAAACGTCTTTGTAATTCTTCATATTTTACCCTGAGATCTTCGATGGTTTTTTGTTGTTCACGGATAGCCTGTATTAACACAGCCGTCATTCGGGAATAGGAAACGGAAAGATATCCCCTGGAATCGCGTTCCACCAGCTGAGGGAATTGATTTTGGACATCCTGAGCAAGTAAACCGATTTGAACCCCTGACGGATACATTTTTTGGTTTTTAAATTCATAATAAACGGGCCTAATTTTCATTAACTTATCCAATACCGATTCCATGGGATGAATATTTTTCTTTAAACGGACATCGGAATTCTCAGTCAAAGTACCGCTGATGGTCATATTACCGTTTTTATATAAAATCAGCGCGTTATGCCTTAATGTATTATCTCCGTTACCGATAATAAACAAAGCATTGTAAATAGAATCGTTATAAATGCCACCAGCCAATCCATACTGAGCCGAAACGAGGGTATTATAACCAAGGCTAGTGGAATAATCGGCAAGAGCGGAGCTATTACTTCCAAGCGCCAGCGAAGAAAGGCCCCTGGCTAAATTGTTTTCGCCAATAGCAGTAGCATATTTTCCTCTGGCTTTTGACGAAAATCCTATTGCATTGGAGAATGGGGCAGATGCAGTATCACGAAAGCCAAATGACAGGGATGAAAAACCGCTGGCAACCGATGAATCTCCTATGGCGACAGAAGCATGTTTACTGGCTTTTGAATTTTTCCCGAGAGTAATGGAATAATTTCCTGAAGCAATGGAACTGCTTCCTAATGACATGGACGCGTCTCCCAGTGCGGATGAATTTAACCCCATGGCAAATGAATACTGTCCCGCAGCCGAATTATTTTCACCACTGACAAATGAAGATGAACCTGTTGCTGTAGAATTTTTACCCAATGCAACCGAATAATTGCCTGAAGCTATGGAATTATATCCGCTGGCAAATGAATAGTCACCGGATGCTTGTACGGAAAATCCGGTAGACATTGCATATACTCCGTTTGTTGTGGCATTGCCGAAGGAAATTGAACCTGTTGTGTCGGCTATGGCATTGTTTCCAAGAGCGACACTGTAATTGCCTTTTGCACGGGTATTAAAACCTATTGATAGAGAGTAGGTTCCTGTATTGCTTTCCTCCCAATTATTGTTGGTTACGGTACCTCCTCGCAAAGCTTTGTAGGCAGGCGACCAGAAAAAGCGGGTCTGTGAAGAAGTAACTGGAAAACTGCCGGAAGCACCCTCTACAAGTAAAGTTTTGTTTTTAATATGCAACCCTGCAACCGGCTTTGTTACTCCAATACCCAATTTCCCGGCATTAAAATAAATATCCGTACCATTCTTTTTCCATATTGAATCCAACCGGATGATACTGTCAACATATCTTTTGTTAGCTGCATCGTTAAGCAGGACCGGGGTTCTCAACGAAACAACTCGTTGATAATTTAAATCCAGATTTCCCAGCATTTTATTAGAACCGTCACGCAATACCAGGTCCTGAATATCTATATCGTCCAGAAGGTCTGCATTTAAATTGGAAACTTTGGTAGTCGATGTTACGGTAAACGGTGAAGTACCGGTAGCCACATTTGAAACAAAAGATTTGGCCGTGATGGTGTAATTACCCGCATCCCAGTTGGCGGTAAGTGATTGGGAGCCATCTCTCAAAACCAGATCCGATATATCCTTATCGTCAAGCAAATCGGCATTTAATTGAGTAACTTTGGTAGAGGAAGCAACTACAAAAGGAGCGATTCCGGTAGCTTGCGTGGATTCAAAAGACCTTGCTTTAATGCTGAAGTTCCCTGCATCCCAGTTGGCTGTGAGCGTTTGAGTGCCGTTTCGCAATACTGCATTATTACTCAATGTTGATGTAAGGTTATCAATATATGTTTTGGTAGCTTTTTGAGTGGGAAGAATGTTGTTGCTGTTGGCTCCCAGACTCACATCGCTTGAAATTTCATTAACACTGGCACCGGAAGCCAGGCTAAAGTTTCCCTGAACGGCTAAGTCTCCTCCTACCGTTACATTACGAAATCCGCTTATATCTTTATTTATATCCACGATTAACGCTTTATCGGCAGTCACCGTACCATGCGTTGCACCAAGCAAGTTATAGGTATAGGCTGAATCTTCATCTATGTTGCTTTTGTTGTTCACAATCAATGAATACAGATAAGCACTGTCTACATCAAGATTATCATTTATTTGTGCTTCTTTGACAGTTACAAAATCATAGATAGCTTTTTCTGTCATGAGAGTATTGTCACTTCTTCCTGAAAAAGTTACATCGGTCGAAATTTTATTAACGGATGTCCCGGAAGCCAAAGCCAAAGTACCGTTGATTTTTGTGTTACCCCCTACGGTCAAATGGTTGCCGATGCTGGCATCCTGCAGAATCTCAAGTGTATTGAATTTTCCTTTGTTTCCGTCAAAAGTCTGAGCAGTAATCGAGTCGGCTACATATAAATCGGCATTTAGGCTTGCATCGGCATTAACAGTTAGCATATTAGCTACAACCGCATTGTTTGCCACATTCAGACTGTTTGAAGCAATATTTACACTAATCAGATTTGTCGTTTGTGTTGTATCTGCAATAAAAAGGTCATTGGCAACGGTCAAATCGCCTCCGACAGTCATGTTGCCGTTATTTGCCAGTTCATCAAAATGCCCATAATTTGCCTTTGATGCCGATGAAACAATGGAATCGTTAACATATAAATCACTCTTTACAAAAGCATTGTTATCTACCTTCAAATCATTATTCGACCGAATATTATGGCCTGCATAAATATTATTTCCAACCTGGGCATCAATATTAACATTCAGTGTATCAAAATCCCCTTTGATACCATCCATTACTGAAGTTGTCAATGAATCACTGACATAAAGGTTTTTGCGTAAAAAAGCATTGTTACTCAGCTTGAAATCGTGAGAAACCGTCAGATTATGAGAAACATTCAAATTATTTCCAATCACTGCATCAACCCGCACGGTCAGACTATCTAAATATCCTCTGACAGCTTCCAGAGAAAATGAAGTAATTGAATCTTTAACATAAATATCGGACAATGCATAAATATCGCTGTCTGAAGTTATGGTTTTCGTAACGGAAAGATTGTTTAAAACATCGAGATTGTTGCCGATGGTTGCATTGTTGTTCAATTGCATGTTTGTAATATCCGCCCAGTCGGTTATCAGACTGGATGTTTTGGTTGTATCGATTACATAAACATCTCCTTTTACTATAAGCTGGCTATCGATATAAACATCATTGTTCACTCTAACATTATGGTTTACCGTCAGGTTATTTTTAACGAAAGCATTCGCATTGATATCGGCCGTATCTGCATCTATTTTCTTAACTTTTAAAGTTGTTCCGTAAATTGAATCGGATACATTCAAATCAGACAACACAATAACATTTCTGCCGGTTTTTAAATCACCGGTAATGAAAAGAAAATCGGTAAGTAATGAATCACCGGGAACCCATTGATAGCCATCCCATTTTAACGCCTGATTGATTCTAAGTCCATTTTTATTGACATCAACCAGGTGGGCCAGCCGGGGTATGGGGGCGTTTAAAGCGGTATCGGCTACGAATGAATAAGGTACTGATTGCAATTGAAAAGAACCCATATCTTTTAATCCAGAGCCAAAATCGGTTTTTATCTCCATAAAATAAGGACCTTCAGCCCAGTTGATTTTTTGAAATGCAGGTGCCGATCCGGCATAGGTATTGGTTCCTTTTCCAATTACCAATGAAAAAATTCCGTTGTTGTCGGTCATTACCTGATGGCCTTCCTGCCACACAATTTCACCAGCGGGCTGTTCTTTATGAATGGTAATTTGAACAGTCAATAATTTTTTTGATATGGGTTTGCCGTATTCATCACTTACGGCAGCTTGATAATTTATACCCCAGGGTACATGCTGGGCTTTCATCTTTGCGGGTAGAAAGGATAATGCCCCCAGTAACAGGTACCCTAATAGTGTAAAGTTTGATTTTATCATCACTTTAATTTTTTTATTCGAAAGATTTAATAATTCTGAAAGCCTGACGCTGTAAAGATTTAGTGTTTGTAATCACCAGAAAATACATGCCCCGACTCAGACTACTCAAATCCAATTGAAGAGCATTGGAATCTGATTTATAATTACTGAGTTTAAATGATTGTGTTTTACCGTTCACATCATAAATGGCAATCAACGGTTTGATGGCTTGTTTGTCATTAAATTCAATGATTAAAAAATTACCAGCAGGGTTGGGGTATATATGGAAGCCGGTGAAATCATCGTGAGAATGAACAGATGTAACTATTAATGGTTTTTGCTGGAATCCTTGCCTCTGTAGATATGGGTTATTGCTCGATTGCAAAAGGGATACTGCATTTTCACCCACGGTAAATGAAAAATTATACCCCTGGAGATTTACGGTTTGTCCGGCACATGCCCATACCTGTCTTTCGATTCTTTGACCGAGAAGAACATTTCCACCCAAAACAAGCAATATAAAAAGCTGAAGTTTTTTCATGCCATTATTTGTAAATAAGAATCCAGGCATCGGGTACCTGTGATTTTCTTAATTGGTTCATCCATCGAAGTGCGGTTCGAAGCTCATCTGTACGCTCCGTGTAAAGGTGATACCAGCCGGTCTCTTCCTTAAAAATAATTAGTGTTTGCAAACCTCTTTTTGCCCAAATTTCTTTTCCTCTGACCGCTTTCTCCAGTTTTTTATACGACTCTACCACAATGTAGTACATTTTTTTCGAAGTAAAGGAAGTATCCTTTTGGGTTGTATCTTTTTGTTCTTCTTTTAAGGAAGACATTTGATTTATAACACGCTCCATATTTTCTTCCATTTCCTTGAGCTTATTTTCCAGCTGTATGATTTTATTCTGATAAGTGGAGTCAGTGGTTATTTTGGTCTTTTTAAGTTTTTCTTCAAGTTGCTGTGTATAACGGGTCAACGAATCAATTTTTCTTAGCAAAGCTTGTTCATAGGCTTTGTCTCGTGCTTTTTTGGCACTGGAACGGCCTAAATAGTACCCAATTCCTATTTCGTGACTTCCCTTGTCGTAAATCCCCAGATTTTTAAAGGTATATTCGTAATTATAATTGATAAGCAAAACATTGTTGACCAGAAAACCGAGTCCTATGCCCAGGTCCATTGAGCTACGCATGTTGATAGACATCCAGTAATTTTTTTTGTAAATAACCCTTGAAGCAAATTCCCAATTGACCGGAGTATTGGGTGCATATCTGACGATACCTATCGGTTCAATATCCCAGTCTTTATTGACAGGAAAAAAGTATGAGGAGTGTACCATATAATTTCTTCTCAATTTGTAAGGCGATTGCAATTCTCCGTTTTTATAATTCAATCCGCTTTCTAACAAAACGGGAATATCCAATCCGAAATGAAAACGGTTATAATTATATAAAACTGCGGCACCGGCATGTAAAGCCGTACCTCTTTGGTTCATTTTATCGGCTACCACGGGGTCATCAAGGATATAGCTCAAATCTTTATTGGTAAAATCCAGTGTGTTTTCGTAAATACCACCCCATAAACTAAAATGAAGTTGTTGTTCTTCGGTTAATTTAACCCGGTAAGTATAATTCAAAGATGCGTAAATATGCTTAAAAATATCAGTTTGGTCGTACATCAGCTGCCCTCCAAGCGCCATATTGTTGGCCACCGGGGCGTTAATACTTAAAAAATTCTGAAGAGTTGAACCCGGAAAATTAATCCTTTCGTTACGATAACCCAGAAAAATACTGGCCTCTTCAAGCCCAGCATAGGCCGGACTCAGCTGGAATCGATTGTAAATATATTGATCATTAAGGGGAAGTTGTTGTGAAAATGCCGGTTCAAATAGACCCATGAATAAGAATGCTAATGAAAGAGATTTTTTCATGTCTTTTGATTTATCTTAAAATGCTCAATGCACCCGTAAAAACATTTCCATTATCTATTATTTTTACTATATAATAAAGAATCGAAATTATTATCAAAACCAATTTCAATTGAGTAAGACTCGGCAAAGGGAGCTTTAGACCAAATAAAAGTAAGATATTTTGATGTATCTACTATGTTAGTATTTGAAAGGGGATAGATTGGAATTGGTACTCCAGGAGAATTAGATATGGTAGTAAATTTATACCAATCGGTAAATGTGCCCCAGCCGGCTTCGTTCTTAGCCGTAACTCTCCACCAATAATCAGTACTGTTGGATAATCCGGTAAGGTGATATGTTGTATCAGTAAGAGAAGTATCATTTATGAAAGCCGAACTATCGATATCAGTGGTTACCTGAAGCCAGTAATTACTAACGGTCTTGATAGGATCTAAAATACCTTTTTTTTTTTTTTTTTTTAATTTTAATAAGTTTTTATTTTTACCGC
>CAYNBC010000106.1:0-1062 GCA_964395255.1 uncultured Sphingobacteriales bacterium
GGATAAATACCTGGAGGATAATATGGAAAGAATTATAGCTATTACAAAAGCCATTAATGTTATCAGGATGAGAATAAATGAGGTTTTCTTTTTTTCACTCTTGAGCGAAGCTACTGCGGCAGCAAATTCTTTCTGGATTTCAGGAACATAATTTCCTGCACCGATGATCCAATCCCATGGTTGATAATATCCTACAAACGAAACTTTATCTTCTATGGAATCCGAAGAGGGCTTTTTAAACTTGTAGTGCATAAAATCTCCACCTGGTGTTGCAGCACATTCCAATTCCATTTGAAAAATCCTTTCCCCCGAAGCCCCTATTAGATGTTCGATATTTTTATACCCTTCCACTATTTTCCCATCAAACAAGAGTGCCTGTCCGCTGCGTTTATTGACAAAAACATAACCCTGATATTCAAAACGCTGCTTTTCGAGATGTTTAAGTACAAGCTCCTGTTGGGCTTCATCTTCCAGAGGTGAATATTTGTTTATAAATTCAATAAATGCTATGATGTCGCGCACTCTGTTTTTCAGGTTTTTTTCATTCTGCTTCTGGATATGCTGCAGATAAAACTGGTGGTATCTTTGTTCCACTTTTTTATCCATGGTAAAATGAATTGCAGTAATACCTCCTGCAATAAATAGAATAATCAGAACCTGAATGACGAAAGTTAATCTTCGAATGCTCATGGATTTTGATTTTTAGATTTAAGATCTTCCAGTTCTGATTTAAGTTTTTTAATCGTTTCTTTCAATTCTTTAATCCGAAACTCCCTGCCGGCATAAAGCTGGTTTATTAACTGGAGCTCAGCGGCCTGTTTTTCAAGTCTGGCAGTTCTTTCCCTGATTTTTATCTCCTGTTCTTTTAAGAGCTGGTTCAGTTTTTCGCGGGTCTGAATATGAAGTAAAACCATACTAATATGTGCAGAAAGCATTTCCATCCAGTATTGATGTTCGTAATTGTAAAATATTTCCTGATTAAAGGAAAAAAGCCCCAGGACGCAAAACACCTGATTGTTTTTTGAAAGAGGAACAAACAAAGCAGAATCAGGCAACTTTTGT
>CAYNBC010000106.1:1072-7703 GCA_964395255.1 uncultured Sphingobacteriales bacterium
GCCCGGGTGTAGCCCAATCGGGCAAGTTATCACCCCTTTTAAAAAGTAAGATTCTTTGAACCAGGTGGGCTTGCTTAAACTCTTTTTCAAAATTCTTCAAATCTATTCTGGTTCGTGTTTTTTCGTAGAAGGATTGAATTTCTTCAGAGCCTTCTTCAAAAAAAGCAAGCGCCAGGTTTTCTACGGGCACAAGAGCTTGAATAGCCGATGCAATTACGGGTGGAAGGTCTGAAAGTTTGGATAATTGCAATCCTGCCAGTGATATTTTATATGTGCATTCTTTCAGGAGCTCATGCATGCGCTGCTTGTGAATATCGCGCATGACTGCATAAATGATATAATTACCTAACATCGGTAATGAGGTTAATTTAATATCCATCCATACATCATCACCGTTTTTTTTACGGTGTACCCATTGAAAACGATGATTGCCGCGAGCGATAGCCATTTCAATCATCATGCGTGCTTTTTCACGCGAACTTCTTCCGTCTGGCTGATAGGGAGGTGAAATTTCAACAACAGATTTATTTAACAATTCATTTTTGGATGAATATTGCAGAAACTTGCAGCAGGCTTCGTTACAATCAATAATCCTGTCATAGTGAATAATTACAACGGGGTCGGAATTTTTCTCGAATAATGTACGATATTGTTCTTCTTTCTTTTTCAATTCAAGGTATAATTGCCTTTCTTTGCTGACATCCCAGAAAAGAAGGATGATCCCTTTAATGTCAGGCTCTTCCAGCATGTTTTTTCCCCTGATATGCAAAGTGATAATCTCCCCTTCTTTTTTCCTGACATTCAGGTCAAAGTCATAAGTGGCACCGGGCTGAGTGAATAATTTTTTATAGCTATTGATATGTTTTGATAATTCTTCCCTGTCTGGATAGAGGGAAAACGGGCTTAGATGGTAAAATTCTTCCCGCGTATAACCCAATATATCTTTGATATTTTCTGAAAGGATTACTGGTTCAGCATATTCGGAAAATAATGCCAGAACAACCCCGGAGTTGTTAATGATTTTTTCAATTCTTGCTGTGGATTTTAAAATGGCTGTAATATCGAACAATGATACCAGAACCTTATCTGTTCCGGGTATTCTTTCAGCATTGAGTAATGCATGGAATGTTTTACCATATCGATTTACAAACCGGAAATGATATGATTTTATGGCTTCCTCCGGCTTGATAAATCGAATGCGGTTTTGTTCAAGCATAAAAGGCAGGTCCTCCGGATGAACAAATTCCACCCATTTTTTCCCGGTAAGATCCCGGGCACTGTAACCACTATATTCTTCGGTTTTTTTATTGGCAAGAAGGATATTTTGGTGCCTGTCAACAATAATGGTGGCTGCTCCGCTATTCTCAAACAATGTGGAAAAAATGTTAAGAAATTGTGTGCTAAATTCTTCGTCAGATAAATTTTTTCTGTCCCGAGAGAACAATTCTATCAGAGTGGTAGCGGTTTCCTTCATTGTTTAAACAATTACATGCTCCAGAATAAGCCGGAACTCTGAACCTTTACCGGCTTCACTATCCAATTCAATATGACCTCCCATGGTTTCCGCCAGTTTTGAGGCTATGGTAAGCCCGATACCGGCACCTTCATGTTGTTTGGAGGGTTTGTTGTCAGCCTGCGTGAAAGCTTCAAATATAGCCTGAATTTCATTGGCAGGTATGCCCTTACCTGTGTCTTTGATTTTTATCCATAAATTCTTTTTATGTACTTCATAATCGAGAGAAACATACCCTGTATCAGTAAATTTAAAGGCATTATCGAGCAGGTAATGTAGAATCTTAACCAGGTTTTCCTGGCTTGAATGGATTGTTATTTTGCGCGAGTCTTCCAGTTTGGGGCATTGAAACTGAAAAATTTTTTCTCTTACTTTTTCGTGACCGGAATAATAAGTGTAAAGTTCATTCAATACATCAAAGAGGGCAAATTTTTGAGTTCGAATCTTAATTGCCCCGGATTGAAGCATGGAGAGGGTCATAATATCATCAAGCAGGGAAAGCAGTCGCTCACCACTTTTATAAATAAGATTTAAATATTCTTTTTTCTCCTGCTCACTGAGCTCATTGTAATAGTCTAATAGAATCTGGGCAGGTCCCATGATACCATTCATGGGAGTTCGAACTTCATGGCTGATATTGTTTAAAAATGCCGATTTAAGTTGTTCTGTCTGTTCCGCTTTTTCTTTGGCATGACGAAGTTCAATTTCCAGCTCTTTTTCAATGGTATTATCGGTAAAAGACGCAATAACTCTATCACTTTCGCCTATATTGATGCGTATGGAACTTTTCTTGAGAAATACAAGCCCTTTGTGCGGGTGAGGAACGAAATCGGTGGTTGTCATCCTATCGGTTTTCAGGGTCAGTAACTCACATTCTTCGGGCTTATTTTTCCGGCATAAAGTTTTGTAACACAATGCTCCTTCAAGATTACCGTTGTTTATGCCCAGTATCTGAGAGGCGGCCGGGTTACTGTCAATAATCCGTGCAGTGGACGGGTCAATAACCACCACTCCGGTAAGCATATTATTCAGGATTTTTCGTAATCTTTCTTCGTTTTCCTTGATAAGTTTCTGGTTCTTCAGTTCTTCTGTCAAATCCTTGATAGCCCCCTGCTGGTGAATCAATTTTCTGTTTTGAGAAAAAAAGCCGTCAACGAATAATTCTGCCCAGAAACTTTCTCCATTTTTCCTGACGAGTTCCACTTTGTAATTTCTCACTGAACCCTGGCGGATTAGCTTTTTCAACAGGGAAAGTCTATTGTCGGGGTTTTTATAAAGTTTTATAACCGGAATTTGCATAAGTTCTTCCCTGGAAGAATAGCCAAAAAGCTCTACCATAGCCTGGTTGACTTCCCTGAATTTACCTTCAGCATCTACCTGATAAAGAGGAAATGGTATTTTTTCAAAAAGGTTCTTAAATTTTTCTTCTGACTCAGATATACTTTCTTTAAGATTTTTAATTTCAAGTTGTTTTTTATATTTTTCTGTTTCTTTGATAATGGTTAAAACAAGTCGTGAAAGGTTGTTCTTAAGGACATAATCATTGGCTCCCAGGTTCAGAAGTTCAAAAGCGCTTTCCTCGTTTAAAATGCCTGAAACAATAATAACCGGAATATCCCGGTTGATGGAGCGAATGAGTTTAAGTGCATCCAGACCATGTAATCCCGGAAGATAATAATCCAGCAGGATGATATCAAAATGGGATCTCTTCAGAGCAAGGGATAATTCCTGCGCAGTCTGAACCCTTTCAATAGTTAATGTTTCGACCTGTTTTTTAAGTGCCGCTTTGACGAGTTCGGCATCATCATAAGAATCTTCAATCATTAAGATACTTAGATGCTGAAGTAACATAAATAAATTCAATTTTTTGTGTTAAATAGTTTAAATTAAAAGGGTTGTAACGCAGAATTTTCCCTTCGTTCAGCAAATGAAAAGGCAAAGGTTTGCAATCATTATGTTTGAACAGTGATAAAAAAATTTTGCGCATGAACCCGTTGTTTTAATAATTAGCTACCTTCCTCCTCCAATAAGCCATAAAATACCTTCCTAAAAACAAATGTATTCCTGTTATTACAATTTATTTGTAGGATTTTTCTGATTTTTTTGTAGGAAATTTCCTACAAAATCATTCAAAATGCGGCTGGAAGATGAGTATAAATTTAATAAACCCTTATAGGAATTCCTGAATAAGGTTCAAGAGTTCCTGCAAGATATGCAGAGATGCCATTACCGGCTAATTTTTTAATCATGGCTCCAGCCTGATTCTCCGGGAGTGAAAAAAGTAGCCCGCCCGATGTTTGAGCATCCGCCAAAAGAAACTTAACGGCTTCGGAAACGCTATTATCAAAATGGACTTTATCTTTTATAAAATCCAGATTATTCATGGTACCTCCGGGAACAATCCCTGCCGATGCCCATTTTAATGCAGGAGGAATAAAGGCCAGATGGGAACTATGGACAACAGCTGTAAGGCCCGATTCATGCAACATTTCCAGCAGATGACCCAGAAAGCCGAATCCTGTTATATCCGTGCATGCGTGAATATCATAATGATGGGCTATTTCGACAACTTTTTGATGACTGGTAGTCATCCATTGAATAAGTTCATCCATTTCCGGCCCGGAAAGCATGCCTTTTTTCATGGCGGTACTCAATATTCCCGTACCCAGAGGTTTTGTTAATATCAATGCATCGCCTTCCTTTGCACCCTGATTCCGCCATAAGCGGTCAGGTGTAACTTTTCCACTTACAACCCAGCCAAATTTGGGTTCATTGTCTTCAATGCTATGGCCCCCCAGAACAGCTATACTGTGTTCACGGGCCACCTGTTCTGCTCCTTTCAAAATATCTTCCAGTACTGTCGATGGAAGACGATGTGTGGGAAAAGCAACAAGGTTTAAAGCAAAAAGAGGTTCGCCTCCCATGGCGTAAATATCACTCAGCGAATTGACGGCAGCTATACGACCAAAATCATAGGGATTATCCACCACAGGTGTTAAAAAGTCAACGCTTTGAACCCAGTATTCCCGGTCAGAAATCCTGTAAATAGCAGCATCGTCTTTTGTTGTGTGCCCAACGATAACATTTTCATCTGCTGTACCGGAAATCTTTTCCAGAATTTTCTCAAGGTATTGAGGCCGGATTTTACAGGCACAACCCAGCCCGTGGGTATAATGTGTAAGTTTGATTTCTTCTGCCTGATGAGCTGCTGTGAAAGTACTCTCAGACTTAAGAAGGGGTTTTGCTGCCTGAACAATGATATCCACTGCTTTCAGAATTTCTTCTTTCGTGCTGAAACGGCCCAATGAAAACCTGATAGAACCTGCAGCTCTGGAAGGCGAAACTCCCATTGCCGTTAAAACATGCGATAATTCCATTTTATCCGAATGACAGGCAGCGCCTGCAGAAGCAGCTATTTGCGGCATGGCTGAAAGCAGGGTCTGGGCTTCAATACCCGGAAATGACATATTGACGGTATTGGGTAAGCGCTTTTCCGGATGACCGTTAAGTTCTACTACTTCAAGCTGTTCTTTCAAACTATTTTCAAAAAGCTGTCTGAGTTCCAGAAGGTAATTGCTTTCTTTTTGGATTTGTTGGGTAACAAGTTGAGCTGCTTTGCCCAGCCCGGCAATTTCAAGGATATTTTCCGTGCCCGGACGGAGATTTTTTTCGTGTTGGGCTCCATAAAGTATTTTCCGTATTTTTATACCAGCCCTTATATACAAAGCACCGATGCCTTTGGGAGCATAAAATTTATGCCCTGCCAGGGATAGCAAATCTACACCCAGCCTGTTTACATCCACCTTTATTTTTCCTGCACTTTGTGCTGCATCTGTATGAAATGCCACATGGTGTTCTTTTGTAATGGTAGAAATTTCCTCTATGGGTTGTATAGTACCGGTTTCGTTATTGGCATGCATGATGCTGACCAGAATGGTTTCTTTTTTTATGGCTTTCTTCACATCATCCGGATTTACCATGCCATATGAATCAACGGGTAAATAATCAATCTGAAAACCCTGTGATTCAAGGTAGCGGCAAACTTCAAGAACCGAGGGATGTTCAATCATAGAAGTGATAATATGATTCCCTTTATTCCGGTGTTCAAGACAATAGCCTATGATAGCCAGATTGTTGGATTCGGTTCCACCACTGGTAAAAATGATTTCATCAGGCCTTGAACCTATCATCCGGGCTAACTGTTCTCTGGCTTTTTCCATGTGTTTCCTGGCTAAAATGCCAGCTTTATGCAGGCTGGAAGGATTTCCGAAAACAGTTCCCAGAAATGGCTCCATGGCTCTGGCTACAGCTGGATCAAGCGGTGTTGTTGCATTGTAATCCAGATATATGATTTCGTCCATCATTATTTTATCAATTCATTATCGTGCAAAATTCTGTAACTTATCCTACTTTTGAATACTTGATTTTGTGCAATAATGCAAAATTTACGAAATAAATTATTACCATTTTTATTAAAAAAGGTTTTTAAAAATTTGCTGGCATATTCTTGTTTTAGCCTGCTGGCCTGGATGTGTAGTGCTCAATCCCTTACTGTTCAGGGATTGTCATTAAAAAACAATATATCCGTTGAAAACAGGGAATTTTTCATTTTCAAAGGTGCTTCTTTTTCAGCACATAATTTTACGGCAGCTGTAAAAGACACAACAGGAAAATACTTTCTGGCAGAATACAAGTGGTCCAGCTCGGGGATAAAGTTAAAAACACTTTATACCGTGCCCTCTAACATCACTCAGGAAATCAACTGCTGCTTTTATCGTAGTGAAAATGGTCGATATTTGCTTTTTCAGGGGCAAAATCCTGCCACGGAAGACCCGGATTTGTTTCTGGGCGAATGGATTGATAAATTAAATTCTTTTAAAATCCGACTGGCGGGTGAACTCAATGATTTTGAGGTAAAAGAGCGCTGTCCTGTAATCACTGAGGACGGTACTCTGGTTTATTATCTGGCTGACGGGAAACTAATGGCTTCTAAACGCGTAAATGTCGACCGGGTGTTTGAATTCCCTCTTCCATGCAGCATCAAAAATCTGAGTAATGAAAAAATCCATTTTTTGTGCCTGGATTAATTGTTGCTCCAGCTGCTTCTCCCTGGAAAGA
>CAYNBC010000107.1:0-2301 GCA_964395255.1 uncultured Sphingobacteriales bacterium
GTTATTTTTCTTGAAAGTTCCGGTTTATCCACAGGATGTAGCTCAGAACATCCATGAAAAAAGAAATATTCATCTAAAAAAGATTGAAAAACACAGGATTTCCGATAGCTTGAATGAGATTTCAGGGCTCAGCTTTTACTACAACACTCTGGTAGCTATCAACGATGGTGGAAATCCTCCAGTAGTTTATATACTGGACACAACGCATTTTCATATAATTCACCAGCTTCGTATGGGAAGCATTAAAAATATCGACTGGGAAGCCCTTTGCTCGGATGACACTTTTCTTTATATCGGTGATTTTGGGAATAACCAGGGAATCCGAAAAAAGCTTTCTATAATCAAAATCCCTCTCGACAGTTTAAGCCATCACTTCTTTTTTCCTGATAGTTTACACTATTTAAGTTTTTACTATGAAAATCAAAAACCTCTGAACACAGGTTCAAGAAAGCATAACCTTGATTGCGAGGCATTTGTTGTTTTGAGGGATAGTTTTTATTTATTTACCAAAAACAGGACAAATGACTTAACTGATATTTACAGGCTTCCTGCCCGGTTCGGGAACTTTCTGGTAGCTAAATATGCTGGCTCATTGAAAACAGGGATAAGGATAACAGATGCCTATCTCAATCCCATGGATTCCAGTATTTATTTGCTAGGATATAAAAATCTCAGGCCGAAGATTATCCGGGTTCAGATTAAAGATCTTGACAGGAAAGAACCGCCAATATTTCGTGTAAAAAAGTTTTTCAGGCACTTGCAGGCAGAAGCACTTGTAAAATACAATCAAACATGGTTCATCGGCTCGGAAAGGTTATTGTTTAAACCTCCTTCTTTAATTTTTTTTCATCAGGAAATTAAAAAATAGTGTTTTATTTAAAAATCGTACGGAATTTTGTGGATAAATCGAATAAACTAAACAAATAATTTATTATTTTTCACAAATTGAAATGAAGAAATTAATTTTAATACTAACATTTTTGTGGGTTGTGGTTCCGGGAATAAGAGGGGAAAATGCCTGCTGCGATTCACTTGTTAAGAAACTTAAAAAGACAAGCAATCCTGAACTCAAGTGTGAGATTCTCAACCAGCTTTCATTTTCGTTCAGAAGAGTATTTCCTGATTCATCGCTTGTATATGCCCGGCATGCAATAAATATTGCCAATCGTATTAAAAATAAAAAGTTACTAGCCAGGGCCCTTGACCATTATGGACTTGCTTTACGCTATAAAGACCAATACGATTCATCTCTTTTTTATCACCAAAAAGCCCTTAAACTGGCTCTGGAGATGAAAGACGACTCATTGACCGCTACGATTTACAACCGAATAGCTTTAAATTATAAGAAAAAAGAAGATTATCTTCAAGCCATTGATAATTTTAATAAAGCCCTTGAAATCAGACAGCAATTACAGGATAAAAACAAGGTTGCCGATATATTAAATAATATTGGAAATCTTTATATCAAATGGGGCGATTATGACAGGGCTCTTGAATATCTTGATAAAACCAGACAAATCAGGCTCGAAACCGGAGACAGTATAGGCTTGTGCTTTGTTTACAACAACTTAGGTAACTTATATACCGAAGTTGAGTATTATGATAAAGCCTTGTGGTATTTCAGAAAATCCCTGGAAATTAAACTTTCTATGCACGACAAGAGGGGGCTTGCTACAACTTATCAAAACATAGGTCATGTTTACTATCTGATTGGTCAGTATGATTCAGCATTGATTAATTATAACAAATCCTATCAATTCTGGTTAACAACTGAAACGCCTTCAGGCATTGCAGGTATCCTTTACGAACTGGCACAGACATACTGGATGCTCGAAAAATATGATGCTGTTGATACATTGCTGGGTGAAGCTCTGCAATTATCAGAACAAATTAAAGATGCACGCATTATGGCCAGTTCATCATTATTGTTGGCCCGCAACTGCCTGCAGAAAAAAAATTATAAGTGCTATGAGAAAAATATTTTAGGCGCTGAAAATGCGGCTAAATCCATCCGTGATAAAAACCTTCTGAAAGACATTTACTATCTCAGGTATTTTTATGAAAAAAGTAAAAACAATTTTAGAAAAGCGCTGGAATATCAGGAATTATATGCTGCTTATCTGGATAGCCTCTCTCAGGAAAAGCAAAACTTACTTCAGAACAAAGCTTTTTCTCTTCATCGTTATGCTGACAGGGAGGCCGAACTCAATTTGCTGAAAAAGGAAGTGGAGCTCAAAAAAGCCAAAACTCGAAGAACGGAATTAATTCTGCTGTTTACTATTTTGATTTTTATACTTGTCC
>CAYNBC010000107.1:2311-5396 GCA_964395255.1 uncultured Sphingobacteriales bacterium
TTTATTCGTTATTTACCGTAAATACCTGAAAAGAAAAAAACTGGCCCAATTACTTGAAGAAAAGGCCATCGAATTAAATGAACAAAAGAATATCACTGAATTTACCCTGAAACAATTGAAAAACAGGGAAAATGAATTAAATTTTCTTGTAGATAACATTATGACAGGCGTTTGCCTGCTGAACCGGGACGGAAAAATCCTTTATTTTAATCAACCCATAACTGAAATATTTAATGCGAAAACAGGGGAATTAAAAGATAATTTAATATTTAAGCTCTTTGACAACCCTACATCTATCATTTTGCAGGATGTTATAAAAGACCAGTTTGAAGGACAATTACCTTTTTACGAAAAAACTTTTCATTGTAAAACCGAAAACCTTGACAAGTGGTTAACAATCAGGTGTTTGCCAGTAAAAGATCAGGAAAATAAAATAGAAAAAGTTCTGTTTAATGTAAATGATATTACCGCTGAAAAACTCAATGAGGAAAAACTGCAGGAGCAATTACAATTTTTGGAGACTTTAATTGAAACCATTCCCAGTCCGGTTTTTTATAAAGATATAAACGGCCGGATTACCATATGTAATGAAGAACTTTTAAAATTCCTTGGTAAGAAAAGAGAAGAAGTTATAGGTAAAACGAGTTATGAAATAGCACCTGAACAACTTGCCAGACTATATGTTGAGAAGGATAAAGAAATTATTAAAGAGAAGACCAAACTGGTATATGAAGCCAAGGTAATGGATAAAGACGGCAAGTTGAGGGATGTTATTTTTCATAAATCCTGTGTACTTGATAAAAATAATCAAGCCATTGGAATAGTAGGGATGATGGTGGATATTTCCGAAAGAAAAGAGCTTGAAAAAACTTTAAAACTGGAAAAAGAAAAAGCCGAGAATGCTACAAAGATGAAAAGTATTTATTTAGCCAACATGAGCCATGAAATCCGAAACCCCATGAACACCATCATTGGCATGATAGACTTTTTGAAAAATACAACTCAGACCAATGAACAAAAAGAATATTTTGAAATTCTCAATGCTTCTTCGCAAAACCTGATTGAAATAATTGACCATATACTTGACTTGTCAAAAATTGAGTCGGGGCAGGTAGAACTGGAAGAAATCAAGGTGGATATAAAAGAAATTCTGGATGAAATTGTTAAAATTACTTCGGTCAAAATCAAACAGAAAGGATTAGAATTAGTTACGCGCGTTTCAGAAGATATACCCGAAAACCTTCTGGGTGACCCTGTGAGGTTGAAACAGGTTCTTCTTAATCTTGTAAATAATGCTATAAAATTTACCCAGAAAGGAAAGATTACGATTGAATGTGAACTGAAAGAAAAGAAAAAAGACAGTTGTACTTTATTGTTCAGAGTAATAGATACAGGAATTGGTATGACCGAAGAGCAAATCTCGAAACTCTTCAAACCCTATAGCCAGACAGAAAAATCAATTGCCAGAAGGTATGGAGGTACCGGTCTTGGACTTATTATTAGCCGGAACCTTGTCAGATTGATGGGTGGTGACATTGGTGTGGAAAGTGAGCCGGAAAAAGGTTCTACTTTCTGGTTCTATATAAACCTGAAAATAGGTGTATCTTTGCAGGAAGAAAAATCTAAAATTGAAAAAACTAAAGATGTGCCGATAACAAAGAGTAACAAGATATTGAATGTTCTTGTAGCTGAGGATGATTATATGAATCAGCGCTTTCTTACTATTCTCCTGAGTAAAATGGGACATAAGTACGATATTGCAGAAGATGGTCTGCAAACCATTGAAAAATTTAATACAGGAAAGTTTGATTTAATCCTGATGGACCTTGATATGCCTGAAATGGATGGCATAACTGCTACTCGTAAAATAAGAATGATTGAAAAAGAAAAAGGAATAAAAAAAGGAATAAAAATCATCGCTGTAACGGCCAAGGTTATTCAGGGTGATAGAGAGCGCTGCTTAGAAGCAGGCATGAATGGATATATCAGCAAACCTTTTAAATCTTCTGACCTTCATAGAATTATGGAAGAAGTAGGGCTATTTGATGATTAATTTTTTTTCCTCAAAGTTATCAGTACTATTTCTCCCGGGCAGTTAAACCTCAAAGGTAATCCCGATACCCCACAACCGCTGCTGGTATAACCAGTCATCCCATTCAAGTGCCATAACCCTTTGTAGAATTTTTTACCTTCAAATTGGTGAGTAATTATAGGTATTCCTCCCGGAAGACAAATCTGACCTCCATGTGTATGGCCACATAAGTAAAGTTTATATCCATTACGGGAAGCATAATCATTAAGTTCTGTCGTATGCACAAGGGCAATTTTAAAAGTTCCATTCTGGCGGTCCAGAGCTGTTAACGCCATATCGTTGAAAAACCGGAATGGGTCATCCGTTCCGGTGATTACGATTTTATCATTTCCCCTTTTAATTTCTACACTTTCGTTGACCAGAAAATGGATGTTCAGTTCTTTTTCGTATTCAACCAGTTGAAAACTATCATGATTGCCAAGTATAGCCCAGATTCCATCCGGTGCCTGAATTTGAGATAAAAGCTTTTTTAAAGGGTTAATGATATGATGAATGGAACCATAAGTATGCAATCTGAAATCACCGGTAATAACACACAGGTCATATTTTAAGCCATTGATTTTTTCAGCAATGATATTTTCAATCCCGGGAAAAGAATCGATATGCAGGTCACTCAGGTGAAGAATTTTATAATTGTCAAACGATTCTGGCAGATTATCAAAGTCGAGTTCTACTTTATTGATTTGAACTTTTTTAACATTTTCATAGCCCTTAGAATAGATGCCGGTTAAACGAAGAAAAATTTCAATAAGTTTTAAAAAGCGGGTAAATAAAGTCCACCTGCTTTTACTTTTTTTTCCACTTCTTTTTCGTTTGTAGTTGTCTGCCTCCATCACGGCCCTGGCTGAGGCCCAGATTTGTCTGTGATTTACATCGGGTTGGAATATAATATTGCTCATAGCCGGATTATTTGTATCATAAAAATAAAAAACCGGCAGGCTTCTTTCCAAAAATAATTCCTTATTTACACGAAATGACAGGAAAACTTTACAG
>CAYNBC010000107.1:5406-7622 GCA_964395255.1 uncultured Sphingobacteriales bacterium
ATCGTGAAAAAATCTAAAAGATCTTGACTCCGGGTTGCAGAAAAGCACTATCTCTTTTTGCCGTTTAACTTACTGAAAAGTTTGGGCGGAATTTGAATATTATCAAAGAATAATAAATAAAATCCTGCTGGCAATTCTGAAATGTCAATGGTTTCTTTTCTGGGATTGTTTAGTTTAATAGATTTCAGTTCTTCACCAATGGTATTGGCAATGGTAACTTTTTGAATTTTGATAGATGAATTGTCTTTTAATTCCATGGTAAGCCTGTCACGGGCTGGATTGGGATAAATTTCAATAACTGCCATAAGCCAGATTTATTTGGCTAAAAGACGGAGTTAACGGAGTCAAGTTGCGTTTTGTGAATAAGTTTTCGAATATTAATAACCAGAAGCCTGCCCATCTTTTCTGGATTCACTTGCTCCCTGGTAAACATGATTTTTTTCGTCAAAAAGAATAGCCTGGTAGCCGCCATATCCACCCAGGCTGAATTTTATTTTATGACCCATTTTCATGAGCTCTTTAATGACATCATAATCAAAACCTGATTCAAGATTTACCCATCCACCATCTTTCATTTTCCCACCCGTGGGTTGAGAGCTGCTGGAATGCCTAATCCTGGGCGCATCGCCTGCTTCCTGAAGGTTCATTTTAAAATCAATCAAATTCACCAGTATCTGGACATGACCCTGGGGTTGCATGGCGCCACCCATAACTCCAAAACTCAGCCATGGCTTTCCGTTTTTTGTAACAAATCCGGGGATAATGGTATGAAATGGCCTTTTACCGGGTGCATAAACATTGGCATGATTCTCTTCAAGGCTAAAAAGTTCGCCTCTATCCTGAAACATGAATCCCAATCCGGGTGGTACCATCCCTGAACCCATGCCTCTGTAATTACTCTGGATAAGAGAAATCATATTTCCATCTTTATCAGCAACCGTAAGGTAAACGGTATTTCCGGTTTCAAGTTCTCCGGCAGGATATTCATAACCGGCTCTATCCATATCAATCAATTGAGCTCTCTGGCGTGCATATTCTTTTGAAATTAATTTTTGTAAAGGTATCTGTGCAAAGGCAGGATCAGCGTAATATTTGGCTCTGTCTTCATAGGCTAATTTTTTAGCTTCAATAAAAAGGTGCATATATTCTTTACTGCCAAAACCCATGGAGGCAATATCGAATTGTTCGAGAATATTCAACATTTCCAGCACAGCGATTCCCTGACCGTTGGGTGGCAGCTCCCATACATCATAACCTCTGTAGTTTGTGGACACGGGTTCAACCCATTCAGAATGGTAATTGTTAAAGTCTTCCATCGTGTGAAATCCTCCTTGTGATTGAAGGAATTTTACCATAATGGGTGTGAGTTCTCCCCGGTAAAAAGCATCCCTGCCTTTTTGGGCCAGAATTTCATAAGTATGAGCCAGATAGGGGTTTCTAAAAATTTCTCCTTCGGCCGGAGCTTTACCATTCGGCATCCAGATTTCGGCAAAATGGGGATAATCTTTGAATCTTTTAGCACTTATTTGAAGATAATAGGCAATTAATTCGGTCATTGGAAATCCATCCCGGGCATATTTGATGGCAGGAGCCAGAATTTTCTTCATGCTGAGCTTTCCGAATTTATCATGCAATTCAAACCAGCCGTCAACACATCCGGGAATAGTAACGGGAAGAGGCCCATAAGGCGGAATTTTTTGATATCCATTTGCTTTGAAATAATCCAGGGTAAGCCCCATAGGAGACCTTCCGGAAGCATTAAGTCCGTAGAGTTTTTTTGAGGAAGCATCCCAGACCAGTGCAAACAAATCGCCTCCTATACCGGCTCCGGTAGGTTCCATGAGACCCAGAGCTGCATTGGCGGCAATAGCTGCATCCACCGCAGTCCCTCCTTCTTTTAAGATATCAAGCGCTATTTGTGTGGCAAGTGGATGACTTGTGCAGGCCATCCCGTTCCGCGCATAAATTACACTCCGTGTGGCAAAATTCCGGCTAACTATTCTATCCTGACCATAAAGGTTCATGATGAGCAGTGACAATATCAATCCCAGAAATTTTTTCTTCATGATATATTTTTATTTATAACAAATAATTATCAAGAATCTCTTCAAAATCAAAACTTACTAAGTGCTTT
Source organism: uncultured Sphingobacteriales bacterium (assembly GCA_964395255.1). GTDB lineage: Bacteria > Bacteroidota > Bacteroidia > CAILMK01 > JAAYUY01 > CAYNBC01. The sequence continues at coordinate 7,541 of CAYNBC010000107.1, forward strand.
TTTCATAAAACACCAAGATCAATACAGAGAACTAATAAATGAATTAAAAGCTGCACTATTTATCTACAAATCTCTTCAATAT
>CAYNBC010000108.1:0-1254 GCA_964395255.1 uncultured Sphingobacteriales bacterium
ACCATTAATGGGAATAATTTGATTACCTTGAACAAAAGCATTAGCATATATGGTTCTGCGGCCTCCGTTAATGAGGTCCTGAAGTGCTGTTTCCATCCCGAAACGCACGGAAGAAAGTTGAATTTTTTCTGTTAAAGCTATTAATTCTTCCCTGGGCCATGACTTTTGTGAAAGTTTATCAAGAAATGCTTCAACTATTGAAGGCTCTTCAGGGCTTAACCCGGGAATGATAGAGCATTCACCGATTCCCATAATTTGGCTTTCCTCATCCTTTAAAAATATAAACCAGGATGGTTTTTGAGTTAAAGTATTACGGGAAGTTTTGGCCGGGTTTTTAAAAATCAAATTGTATTTTATAAATGACATTTTAATCATGAGATATTTTTTTAATAAACTGGCCAGACTCGGGGTGCCTGTATGCCTTATGCCAGGGCAGGACAAGACCATTCATGGCAATGTAAACACCAGAGTTCAGTAGTTGAATAGCACCAATAGCCACACCTATATTAACGGCTGCGTCAGAGTCGTAAAAACGTGCTGGACGAAAAGCTCCCGTCAATACGATGGTTTTGTTTTTCAGGATTGAAAGATATTCCGCTGTTTGAATCATGCTGTCAGTACCATGAGTAATAATTATTTTACTTGTGGAACTCGATTCACAAACCTCTTTCAACAGTTCTCTGTCTTTGTTGGTTAAATCCAGACTATCTTTTTTTATCAATGGTAATATCTCGTATTCAAAGGAAGCGTTAAGTCGTTGTAAAATTTCTTTAACAGCAGGCTCATGGATGGTAAATGCATACCCCTGAATGCGATGGGGATAGTCCTTATCAATAGTTCCTCCGGTTTGAATAAAAAGAATTTTCATAGTTCCATTTGCTTAAGTATCCGAAGATACAAGCAAGTTAAAAATTAACTTAAACTATAATAAAAATTAAGGGTTCTGAACAAGATATTTAAAAATCTGGCTGATAAAAGTTTGTTTGGAAAAGGGTTTTGTAATGATATCATCAAAACCTGCTTCACGAATGGTAGCAATTTCATCCGAGAGAGCAAATGCTGTCAGAGCAATAACTTTTTGATGGGGGTTCTTGTCTTTTATTTTTTTTAGGAGTTCAAAACCATTGAGTTCTGGCATTTTTATATCACACAATATCAAGGGATATTCATTTTTCTGTAGAAGGTCCAAAGCGTCATAACCATTGGATGCCCAGTCCACCTCAATCTGATATTTTTCAAGAAGAACTTTGATAA
>CAYNBC010000108.1:1264-1908 GCA_964395255.1 uncultured Sphingobacteriales bacterium
TTGATAAGTTCGTAACTATTGATTTCGTCTTCTGCAAGCAGGATTTTTACGCCTTTTAATTCAGGCGGAAAAACTAATTGTTCAGCTTTATTAGATGTTTCAGCTTTTTGTTGGCGTGTAACTAATGGAAGTGACAGTGTGAAGGTTGAGCCTTTGCCAAATTCGCTCTGAAGGGAAAGATGACCACCCAGCATTTTAGCCAGGTTAATAGCTATGGATAGTCCAAGACCGGTGCCTTCTATTTTAGGGCGGTTTTTATCCTGAATCTGGACAAATCTCTGAAAGATAATTTCCTGGTCTTCTTTTCTGATGCCCCTGCCTGTATCTTTTACGTAAAGATGCAATTCATTTTTTTCAGAATTTATTTTGCAGCCAATTTCAATTTGCCCTTCATCTGTGTTTTTAATTGCATTGTCAATAAGGTTACTCATAATTTGAGCAACTCTAAACCGGTCACTATAGAGCTCAATATTACATTTTTCAAAATTTGTTTTTAAGTCAAGATGTTCTTTGCCGTAATGTTGCAGTTGCTGGTGGCATGTCAATACCAGCTCTTCAAACAAGTCTTTTGTATTAAAAATTTCCCAATCGACTTTTAATTCTCCTGCTTCAATGGATGCAATATCGATGATGTCATTAATAAG
>CAYNBC010000108.1:1918-7615 GCA_964395255.1 uncultured Sphingobacteriales bacterium
GTTTCAGTAATTTCTGGCTATTTGTCTGGATGATTTTGATATAATTGTTTTTTTCCTCTTCGGTGTAATCTTCATCGGCCAGCAATTCGGTAAATCCAATTATGGCATTCATGGGTGTACGTATTTCATGACTCATATTGGCAAGAAACGCAGATTTCAGCTGGTCGGATTTTTCTACCTGTTCTTTGGCTTTGATGAGTTCTCTGTCTTTATGAATTCTTTCGATTTCAGCTCCGATTCTGGAAGCAAATATTTTCATCAAAGACTGATAATATTCGGGGTTGTAAATGGTGAAATTGAAGATACATACCAGTATGCCAATTACCTCCCCTGACGAAGCAAAAAGAGGTATGCCGATAAAGTCTTTTCCCTTAACTTTTCGAAGAAGCTCAATATCGGGGAATTTTTTAATTACATTGTGAATGTAATGCGCTTTTTTGTCTTTGATTATTTTTTCACATGGGGTGCCTTTAAGTGGATAAGAAAAATTTTCTTCGGTTTTGCCATTCTGTGACACGGAAAGCGTATTAATGATTTCGGGATTATCAGTACCCAGTTCTCCTACAAATACGAATTCAGCTTGAAGTAACCGACTGATATATTGCGATATTTGAATTAAAAATGATTCTCCCAGTTGAGCGCTGATACCTTCTTCAACTTCACGAATCAAATTATAAAAACCAACTCTTTCGGAAACATCTCTGATGATATGTCGGCTTCCTGTATAATTGTTTTTTTCGTTAAAGATGCCAGAGCTGTTTAATTCCACAGTTTTGGCGGGATTTGTAGTAGATTTAATTCTGAATTCCAGGAGGTGGGGCTGAGGAGATTTGCCCAGCAGATGGAGAAATTCTTGTAGCCTGTTTTTTTCTTCATCAACAGCGAGCTCAATAAAACTTTTTCCGAGTAACTCACTATAAGTCTTTTCAAAAATATGACAGAAACTTAGGTTTACATCAACAATGTTCAATTGGGGGTCCAATATGCAAATCCCATCGTTGCTATTATCAAAGATATCTTTGTATTTCTTGTGGCTTTCGAGGGTTTCGTTCCGGTTTTTGAACTGCACCTGTTTAAGATAGATTAAATCGGATATTTCATGCAAAAGCTCTATTTCTTCATCTGACCACGGATCAGAATTTCGGCATTTTGAGAAAGAAATCAAAGCATTAATCTCTGGAGCAGATTTTCCTATACCCAGTACCAGGTATTTTTGAAGATGATATTGTTTTAATTTTCTTTCAGTTTCTTTGAATTCTTTTTCGCTTATTTTTTTTGACTTCCTCAGTTTTTCCAGGTCATCCGGCAAATCAAGATGATTAGAATTTTTAAGTGAAGTAATAAGGCTTTCGGGGATTTTTTCGCCCAGAGAACTTTCAATACCCTCAGCGCAATGCTGGATTATTATCCGGAAATGATTATTTGATTTAATGGAATATGAAACCCTGTCGTAGGAAAGTGTTTTTACTACTTTTTCCAGAATTACAGCAACAAGGCTTTCAAGGTCGTTATAGTTGGGATTAGTGGCAAGTTTCCAGATCTCAGCCCGAATCGAATTAATTTTATTTTGTAAGTGAACCTTTTTTTCAAGCAATCGTTCTTTTGTTACATCTTCATAAACACCCAGAATCCCGGTAATTTCATTACCTGTTTTAAACGGTATTTTGCTTTGTTTTAAAATGACCGTTTTTCCTGATCGTAGTTTAAGTTCCTGTATGTCACCAAGAAGGGGAATGCCTGTCTTGAGAATTTTTCTTTCTTCCCTGATAATTTCCTGTGCTTTGCTTTTCCATAACAGGTCTTTGTCGGTTTTGCCAATAATTTGTTCCGGAGCCTGAAACCCCATATCTCTGGCAAACAAAAGGTTACAACCCAGATAGACAGATTGGGTGTTTTTCCAGAAAATTCTTACAGGAACAGTGTTGAGAATATTTTGAAGCATATTACTCAGGGAGCGTAAATCAGCTTCTTGGTTTCTGAGCTTTTCGTTGATTTCAATTAATGAAGTAACATCTTTTCCTACAGATTGATACTCAACAATTTCACCGAACTTATCAAAGATAGCTCTGTCAGTCCATTCATGCCATACTATTTTACCTGAAGAAAGATGAATTTTATGAATATCCCTGGCGACAGGATGCTGGCGACTCAGTGCGTTTATTTTACTGCGAACTCTTTTGAGATCATTAGGATGAACAAAATCATAAAAATTTTTACCTATAATTTGTTCATGAGGAATCCCCAGATACTGTACAAAACTCTGATTGACATAGGTGATGATTCCATCCTTATTCCACCGGACAATAAAGTCAAGCTGGTCTTCTAAAATGGCTTTTAGTTTTTGCTGTTGGATTTCATAGTGTGTGGTCAATTTTTTATGTAGATAAATGACAGAGGTAAACGCAGTATAGGTTTCGATAAATAATTTTTGCTCTTCATCCAGATCATTTTGCAATAAGAAAACAAAGCTTCCAAAAATATCGTTGTCAATACCCAGCTGAATGGTATAACAATGTTTTAGATTTATCTTTTGTTGAACCTCCCTGCAGTATTGTTCATCGAGCTGCCGGCCTGTTAACAGAAACAAATCGGCTGGAAGAGGTGTTAATTTAAGAGGATTTTGCTCATAAACCTTCAGAATAAGTTTTAATGTAAGTTTGTTTATTTTTTCGAAAAAAGGTTTGTATTCTTTTTCCAGCATTGAGTCAGAACGAAAATCAAGGACCTGAGTTGTAGTTTTATCTTTGCTATAGCGGGTAAAGTTAACAATACCGTTTTTTATTATCCGGTTCAACACTTCCAGTGAACCAGTTATCACTCCCTGCAAGGTGGTTTTACGATTTAGATTGAATATAAAATCCTTAAAGGATAAAGGATAATAAACTCCTTTTAAATGCAGAGGATGATTCATTTAAAAATTTAATTTACCAAAATTACAAAATCGAAGAACCTGAATCAAAAATATTTTGATATAGTCAGGTTTATAAATCCCATTTTCTGTATTCGTTCAGTATCCACTCTTTTTCTACAGGAACCACACCTACATATTCACAAACAAGACCACCAGCCAGATTTGACAATTCAGCAATTTGGGGAAGGCTAAGTTGGCAGGCCATAGAAAGAGCTGCAATGGCAGCAACAGTATCTCCGGCACCTGAAACATCGTAAACATTTCTTTTATGTGAAGGAATGTGATAATGCTCAGAACCATCTGTAATAAATATTCCTTCTGCAGAAAGGGTTACCATAAGAGAATGATGATTCTTTTCCCGAATAAAATCCCTGCAAACATTATAAAGCTGATCCTGTAGAATGGGTTTTTGAATTGTACAGCCAGTTCCATCGGTTAACTCTTTGAGGTTGGGTTTAAACAGTGTAATATGATGGTAATGATTAAAGTTTCTGATTTTGGGGTCAACCAGAGTAGGTATATTTTTTTTCAGGGCAAGCTGAATGACATGGTCAATTACTGCCTGATTCAAAACACCTTTATCGTAGTCTTCAAAAATAATAACATCCGTAGCATTAATGGCTTCGTCAAAAAGCTTAATCAGTTCCCGGGTTTCGTTTTCGTTGGCAGGGACAGTTGATTCAACATCCAGCCTCAGACTTTGTTGCTGATAATTGGCAATAACCCTGGATTTTACAGTAGTGGGGCGATAGGGGGAAGAGTAAAGATAGTGCGATGATATCCCGGATTCAATAAGCAGTTGGCTTAAAATTTTTGCCTCTTTGTCGTTGCCGGTCATAGACACAAGCCGGACATCACTACCCATGCGTGCCAGGTTAAGCGCCACATTAGCAGCACCCCCGGGTCGATTTTCTTTTTTTTCTATCAAAATAACAGGTACAGGTGCTTCGGGAGAAATCCGGTTCATCTGTCCATACCAGTATGAGTCAAGCATGATATCGCCAATCACCAGTACTTTTTTCTTTTCAAATTCTTTGAGGATGGATTGGACAGCAGAATAATTTAAATACATATTTATTGAAGTTTGTCGAGAGCTTTTCCAATTCGTACAACGGCTTCGGCCAGCAAATCATCTGATGTGGCAAAAGAAATGCGTATGCATTTATCTGCACCAAATGCTTTTCCACTTACTACTGAAACATGCGCATGTTCAAGCAAATAAATGGCTAAAGCGTCTGCGTCTGTAATAATATGGTTTTGATATTGTTTTCCAAAAAAATAAGAAACATCAACAAGCAAATAGAAAGCACCTTCGGGTACATTGGTTTTGAGCCTGGGAAACTGTTTTAAAAGTTCTAAAACAAGATTTCGTCTGCTTTTAAATTTTTCACGCATTTGTGCTGTTTCCACATGCTCTTCTGAAAGGGCTTTTAGGGCAGCCATTTGTGAAATTGAACAGGCGCCTGATGTGGTCTGACCCTGTAGTTTATTGCATGCCTCCACAAGCCATTCCGGGCCCAGCATATAACCAATTCGCCAGCCCGTCATAGCATAGGATTTCGAAACACCATTGATGATGACTAACCGGTTTTTTAAATCCTGAATCTGACTGAACGAGCAGGGGCCTTCGTTAAAATAAATTAATTCATAGATTTCATCGGAGATAATAAAAATATCGGGATATTTTTTAAATACCTCTGCAAGTTGTTTTAACTCTTTCAGTGAATAAACACTTCCACTTGGATTGGAAGGGTTGCTGAATAAAAAAGCCCTGGTTTTAGAAGTAATTGCCTGTTCTAATTGTTCTGGTGTGATTTTGTAATTATTTTCCAGTGTACCTTTTATAAAACATGGCTTTCCTCCTCCCATTTTAATCATTTCCGGATAAGAAACCCAATAAGGAGACGGTACAATGACTTCATCATCATGGTCTATAAGGCATAAAATGGCATTACTTAAAGATTGTTTGGCACCATTGCTTACAATAACATTTTTTTCAGAATAGCTTGTATTATAGGAACCATTGTATTTTTCAGCGATGGCTTTTCTGAGTTCTTTAAAACCTGCAACGGGGGGATAGTGTGTTATGTTGTTATTAATGGCTTCAATCGCTGCTTCTTTTATTTTTGCGGGAGTATCAAAATCGGGCTCTCCTATGGCAAGGCTGATAATATCAATTCCTTCCGATTTTAGCTGCCTTGACAATTGAGCCATTTTAAGGGTGGCAGATTCTGATAATACCTTGATTCTATTTGCTAACCGTTGATGCATGATTTTAAAAAGGGCAAAGATAGAAAAAATCTGATATTTGACTAACAGTAAAAGCGTTTAAGTCTTGTAATACTTGACATATAATGCAATCTCAGTGAAGCTTTAGGTAAAAACTGAAGAAGAATATCAGTGAATAAACGGAATGCTGTCGAAGTTTCTAGCTCATCAATGTGAACCTGAAATCAAGCTCAAAAGACGCTCAATAGCTTGTTCTTCGGGTATGTTTTTAGCGACAATTTTATCTTTTCGATAAATATTAACACGATGGTTGCCCCTTGCCAGAATTCCATAGTCTGTCGCTTGCATTTCACCCGGACCATTGACCATACATCCCATCAAAGCAATTTTCATGGGTGGTAAAGATTGAAGAGCTTTTTTCAGGGGTTCATACAAATGATGTAGTTGGGATTGACTTCTGCCGCAGCCAGGGCAAATTATGATTTCGGTGGTTAAGGGTATATTACAGGCAAATTGCAGAATGAATTGATGAGTGTCCAGTTCTTCTTCTTTTACAA
>CAYNBC010000109.1:0-548 GCA_964395255.1 uncultured Sphingobacteriales bacterium
TATCTTTTTGTTGTTACTTATATTGATTGTGTTCAATTCCAGAGTGCATCATCTTGGGGTAAAACTAATTTCAAAACTGACAAGAGTAAAACTGGATATTCCATTACTTAAGCTCACAAATTCCTGGAATATTTTTTTGATTTATCTTTTCATGTGGATGTTCTGGTCCGCAGGTTTTTATTTTTTGGTTTTAGCATTGGGATATAATGCAGGTTATTCAAGTTTGTTTCTTTTAGCGCTTGCCAATACGCTGGGAATTATTGCCATCTTTGCACCGGGAGGCCTGGGTATTCGTGAAGGTATTATAATACTTTATTTAACAGCTTCAGGATTTACAGCTGCCCAGGGAGCTTTCGTTTCACTTGTTGCCAGAATCTGGTTTCTTTCTGGCGAAATATTTATCTTTATCTTATCATGGCTATTCAGTATCAGGCTAATAAACTTAAAGCCATAACCCATGAAAGAGAATTTTAAAAAAGATCTTCAATATTATAAATTCTGTCTTTACGGATTTTTGAAAAATCTTCAGTTTTTCGACCCTTTTCTTA
>CAYNBC010000109.1:558-7304 GCA_964395255.1 uncultured Sphingobacteriales bacterium
GTTTTTTCTGGAAAGGGGATTAAACTACGCTCAAATTGGGATTATTTATGGAGTCAGAGAAATTACCCGGAACCTTTTTGAAATTCCAGCCGGGATTATTTCCGACTCGTTGGGCAGGAGAAGAACCATGTTGACTTCATTTTCTTTTTACATACTTTCTTTTGTTAGTTTTTATTTTTCCCATGCTTTTTCTTTGTTGCTTATTTCAATGATTATTTATGCGCTGGGCGATGCATTCCGCACGGGTACGCACAAAGCCATGATATTTGACTATCTGAAACACAAAGGCTGGGAAGACCAGAAAGTATTTTATTACGGACATACGCGTTCATGGTCACAGACAGGATCAGCCCTTTCGGCCATCATCGCAGCTTTGTTTGTGGTCACATCAGGACACTTCTCCTCCGTTTTTCTTTTTAGTATTATTCCATTTCTTCTCAATTTCTTATTGATTTCTTCCTATCCGAAATTTCTGGATGGCCCCGTATCCGCATTAAATAAAAAACTTTTATGGAAAAATATGGTGTCGGTAACACGCGATTTTCTCTATGCTTTTAAAAATCCTGTGGTTATCAAAGCCTTAATGAATACATCTGTTTACAGTGCCTATTATAAATCAGTTAAAGATTATATTCAACCGGTTTTGAAAAGTCTTGCACTTTCACTACCTTTAATCGCAGGACTGAAAGAACAATCCAGAACAGCCATCATTGTTGGAATTGTATATTCTCTCATTTACTTTTTAAGCGCATGGGCAGCCCGTTCATCCGGAAAATTTTCATCCCGATTTAAAAATTTATCCACTCCTTTAAATTTCACTCTTTTAACAGGATTAGCTTTCGGAATTTTAACGGGTTTACTGTATCAGTTTCAATTCGTTTATCTTGCCGTTGTTTTTTACCTGATTATTTATCTTAATGAAAACCTGAGAAAACCTATGGGGATGGCGTATATTGCGAATTACAGCAAAACAGAAATTCTTGCCACCACACTTTCCGCAGAATCACAATTAAAATCAGTTCTTGCAGGATTGTTTTCAGTAGGAATGGGGCTCATTGCCGAATATGCAGGTATTGGCTTTTCACTGGCCTCGATAGCAGCTCTCGTATTAGTTTCCTGGCCTTTTATTGCACTAAAAAAAGAAAACACGATTCTTTAATCATTCTTTACATTTGCAGGCTAATTGGGAAATGATGAGAGAAAGGGTAATTGCCTGGTTCATATTATTGTTTCTGGTATTGGTTTGGGGAAGCTCATTCATTCTTATCAAAAAAAGCCTTGAAGTATTTTCACCAGTTCAACTGGGTGCATTACGGATTTTATTGGCCGCACTTGCTCTGGTTCCTTTTGGCATCAAACGCATTCATAAAGTGAAGCCTTCAAAATGGGTAGTACTGGCTATTGCAGGAATATTGGGAAATGGCGCTCCAGCTTTTTTATTCGCTGCAGCCCAGAAAGGCATCGACAGTTCCGTAACCGGGATTCTTAATTCTCTTACAACCCTGTTTACTTTGTTAGTGGGTATTTTGTTTTTCAAATTCAAAGCCAGGCCCATCCATATTATAGGTGTCTTTATTGGATTGACTGGTGCGGTATTGCTGATTATCATTTCAGGAAATGGACATTTTCAATTTAATTTTTCCTACGCTTCATTGATACTGGTTGCCACTATTTGCTATGCTTTTAATGTCAATATTATTAAAACCTATTTAAATGACTTTCATCCAGTAAGGCTAACAACATATGCTTTTATGTTCATGATACCTCCTGTAGCGATAATTTTATTTGGATTTACTGATTTCAGTGTAAAAACCATTTACCACCCGCATTTCTGGACAGCATTTGGATATATATCCATTCTTTCGCTGGTTGGCACAGCCCTGGCCATGGTTCTTTTCAATCGCCTTGTACAGCTTACCAATAGTGTATTTGCTGCATCAGTAACTTATATGATACCTGTGGTAGCTGTTATGTGGGGAGTTCTGGATGGAGAGCCTTTTAATCTATTATACTTTTTTTGTACGCTTATGATTTTAACCGGGGTATATCTGGTAAATCGTAAAAAATCTATATCAAATTAAGTTTCTTTTTAATGGATAATAAATATTCCTGAGCTTCAGGAGTACCCGGCTCAGGCGACCATGGAGCAAAGTACTTCTTTTTACTTTCTTCGAAGGGGCCTTCTTTTACTTCAAATAAAACAGATTTATCCTCAACAGCAATAATCATATGCCACTCATGAGGTTGTAATTCAACCCCATACTCACCATCTCTACTCAAAATAATGGAATCAATAATTTCACCATGATCATTGAAAATAGCAATGCATACCCGTCCTTTCAGCAATATTAAAATTTCAATTTTTCCGGAATCGGAATGATTATGAGGCGGAATATAAGTATCTGCATAAAAGGTATTAATTAAGCGTTGCAGCTTTTCATTGTAAGACCGGTGAAAATTGAAATGCTTTCTCCGTCTGGGATTTTGTGCAGCTTCCTCCAGTACTTTGTCAATGAGTTCATTGGTAATTTTAAACATTGTTAATAAAGTCTTTTGGAAGGCAGGGATTTATACTTTTTAAATAGCTTTCTACAATCTTCTGACTCCATTTTATCAAGAATTACCGGAACATTCTGAGGATTGTTAAAGAACTCATAAAAAAGATTATCATCAAAACCAATATCAGCAGCATCTTTACGGTCACAGGCAAATACAACTTTGTCGATGCGTGCCCAGAGGATGGCAGCAAGACACATAGGGCATGGCTCACAGGTAGAATACAAAACCGTCCCTTTTAAATGAGGAGTTTTTAATACTTCTGCAGCTTTACGAATGGCGAGTATTTCTGCATGTGCCGTAGGATCATTTCTTTTAAGAACTTCATTGTGAGCCCGGGAAATAATTTTACCATCTTTTACAATCACCGCTCCAAACGGGCCTCCATGGCCGTTGTTTATTCCTTTTTCAGCTTCTTCAGCCGAAATCTTAAGATAGTCAAGCATTTGCAGGAATAATGATTTATCGTTTTTTATTCTTATTGTATTTGATAATGCCGTATGTTAATCCGAGAATCAATAAAATAATTCCGCCCCCGACAAGTGGACTCTGAGGGTTTGGAGGAATAGGCTGTGCCAAAAGGCCGGGAACCGATAAAAACATAAATATAATTGCGATTAAGACCTGCTTTAAGTTCTTTATTTCTTTTTGCATATGCTATTTTTTCTTAATTATCCTTCGAATTTAAATATAAAAATTTTAACCACGAACAAATAATGCTTTTATAATCAACCAAACCATATTTGGATTTTCTTTTAATCTTCTGGTTGAATAGGCAAACCATTGTTCACCAAAAGGTACATACACCCGCATTCTATGCCCGGCATCAACAATGGATTTTCTTAATTCCGGTGTAACACCATAAAGCATTTGAAATTCATAGTTGTTTTTATCGACTTTATATTTGTCAATAAGTTGATAAGCTCCTTCTATAAGTTTTTTATCGTGAGTGGCAATGCCGGGATACATTCCCTTTGAAAACATATAATCCAGGTCTTCCAGATAATGTTCATTGATTTCGTGTGGTTTTTTATAGGCAATCTCAGCAGGTTCAACATATATCCCCTTACAAAGCCTGAAATTCAATGGCTTTTCTTTTGAATGCAAATCTTCCAGTGATTTGATATCGTTCAAGGTTCGTTTTAAATAAGCCTGAAATACCAATCCTACATTTTCCGGAAATTCCGAACGTAACCTTCTGAAAAGCTTGATTTCTTTATCCGTACATTTGGAATCTTCCATATCAATACGGATAAAATTGTTGTATGATGCAGCTTTCTGGACAATCTCACGAATGTGTTTATAACAGATTTCTTCATCAAGGAGTAATCCGAACATTGTAGGTTTTAAGCTATAATTACCATTTATTTTATTTTCTTCAACAATATCAATTACCTCCAGATATTGTTTTTTATTTTGTTCGGCCTCGTCAAGGGAGGTGATGAACTCACCAAGAATGTCAATGGTAACCATTATCCCCTGCTCATTCAATTCACGGGATACCCTTATGGCATCCTCAACCGTTTTACCGGCAATATACCTTTTACTGAATAGCCAAACGAAATTTTTTGGCATCAATGGAATTAAAGATGCCACCATGTTATTGAACCACTTAGCCATTTTCCGCTTTTTATTCTGTTAACACAAAATCAAGAATCAAAAATAGCTATTTATCATTAATATTCTGCAAAAGCTACTTTAAAAATTATCAAATAAACAACACAGTACACATTTTCACCTACTTAAACTGTTATGCAGATAACAAATTACAAATTTTAACCTTTATCTTTGACACAAATTATTACCTTTGAAATCAGATGAATTAATAAAAAGAATGCCTTATGGTACTAAAAATAACAGGAAATAATTTAAGTATTGAAGATGTTGTCAAAGTAGCTCGCTTTCATGAAAAAGTGGAATTATCCGAAGAAAGTATCGAAAAAATCCGGAAGTGCAGGGCAATGCTCGAAAAGAAAATAGAGGCACATGAAATTATGTATGGTGTAAATACAGGAATTGGGGAATTTTCAGAGATTGTATTAAGTGATGAACAGATAAAAGAGTTTCAAAAATATTTAATATATAATCATGCAGCAGGGATAGGAGACCCAGCTCCTGAAGAATTTGTAAGAGCAGCCATGTTAAGCCGTATTAATGTCCATGCTCATGGAAATTCGGGCTGCCGCCCTGAAATTACACTTACGCTGGTTGAAATGTTAAACAAAGGTGTTACTCCTTATGTATGCCAGAAAGGTTCCGTGGGTGCCTCCGGGGACCTGGCTCCCATGTCACAGATTGCTTTATTGTTATTGGGAGAAGGAAAAGCATGGTATAAAGGTGAATTACTTCCGGGGAAAATAGCCATGGAAAAAGCTGGTATACCCATTCCGGGATTAAAAGCCCGTGATGGGCTTGCTACCATCAATGGAAGCAATTTTTTGACAGCCATGAGTGCTCTTTGGCTCTACGATGCTGATAGATTCCTGAAACAGGCCGAAATTGCTGCCTCCATGAGTTTAGAAGCTTTAAAAGCCAACATGAAACCCTATAACCGAAAAATCCATGAAGCCAGAGGTTTCATTGGAGCTATTCGCAGTGCGGAAGCTATAAACAAATGTATCAAAGACGGTGACCTTCAATTGGGTAAAATCAAATGCAAAGTACAGGATGCCTATTCGATGCGCTCCACTCCACAGGTTATCGGTGCGGCTCATGATGCACTCCGCTGGGCTCGCGAACAGGTGGAAATTGAATTGAACGGTGTGGGTGATAATCCTATATTCTTCCCTGAAGAAAACCTGCAGCTTAGTGGAGCCAACTTTCAGGGAACACCTGTGGCTGTTCCTATGGATATGGCTGGTTATGCTGTAACCATGGTATGTGTTATGTCAGAGCGAAGAATGAACCGCCTGAATAATCCAGCATTGAGTGCTGGCCTACCCGCTTTTCTGACCAGAGGCGCAGGCATGTTTTCCGGGCTGATGCTCAGTCAGTATACTGCAGATACGCTTATTACCGAACAAAGGATTTTATCAGCACCGGCTTCCATTCTTTCCATCCCAGCTGCTGCCGATCAGGAAGATTTTGTTTCTATGGGTATGAACACCGCTATTAAAAACTGGCAAATACTGGATAATGCCTATGGAATCCTGGGCATTGAATATATGGCTGCAGCACAAGCCCTCGATTTCAGAGATTATAAATTCGGAGTGGGTACAACTCGTGCTCATCAGGTTATCCGTAAATATGTTGATTTTCTCGATGTTGATAGACCCCTCTATCCCGATCATACCCGTATGAAAGAACTGGTCAAAAGTTGCGAAATTCTTGAAGCTGTCGAAGAAGTAACAGGTCCTCTTGACCAGTTTTAATTTCCTTTCAAAAAAGGTTCAAATTAAGTTATTTATAAACCTTAATCCAGCTATTCAAAGCATCAAAACAAAAAAAGCCGCTTTGTGAAAGCGGCTTTTATCAATCGATAAGGAGTCAATCCTTACTTAGCGTGTTTGGAGAGGTACTCTGCAACACTATCAGGACTGGGTTTCATAGCCTCTTCGCCTTCTTTCCAATTGGCAGGACACACTTCTCCATACTTTTCAAAGTGCTGGAGAGCTTCTACCATTCGTAAAGCTTCATCGGTACTACGACCCAGGTCAAGGCTGTTGATAAGTTCATGAACCACAATGCCTTCTTTGTTAATCAGGAACAGGCCTCTAAAAGCTACAGGTGCTCCTTCAAAAATGACATTGCCTTCCTCGTCATTGGCATATTCACCGGCAAGAACTCCATAATTCATGGAGATTGTTTTGCTAAGGTCAGATACCAGTGGATATTTAACTCCCTGAATACCTCCTTTTTCAACCGGTGTGTTCAACCATGCCCAGTGACTGAATTTGGAATCAACGGAGCAACCTACTACTACCGTGTCCCTTTTTTCAAATTCAGGCATAGCCTTTTGAAATGCCAGTATCTCTGTTGGACATACAAATGTAAAATCCAACGGGTAAAAGAAGAAAATTACATACTTCTTACCCAGATACTGTTCCAATGAAAATTGATCATCAAATTCTCCTCCGTTAATAACAGCTTCTGCTACAAATGACGGAGCTTTTTTACCTACTAATGACATAATTCTATCGTTTTAAATGGTTTCACCAAAAATATTTAATCGTATTTCCCTGATTTTAAAA
>CAYNBC010000109.1:7314-7614 GCA_964395255.1 uncultured Sphingobacteriales bacterium
CTATAATTTTATGTGTTTTCATGCATATTAAATGATTATGCGAGGAAAGGTCTGCATCAAAGTGCGAAGCATCATCAGTACCTTTTATTTTTTTTATTAATCCATGTTGTGCAAATGTTTCAAGGGTTTTATATACCGTTGCCAGAGAAATAGCCGGATAATCCTTTTTAAGTTTCTGATAAATCATATCAGCTGTAGGATGATTGTCCGTTTGACATAAGGTTTCATAAACAGCTACTCTTTGCAAGGTTACACGTAAACCGTGCTCCTGCAATTTGTTAATAATCTCTTCTTTATTAT
>CAYNBC010000110.1:0-7612 GCA_964395255.1 uncultured Sphingobacteriales bacterium
GTGTAAGTAACACTAAATCCGCCATTGGTAAGTGAAGTGGGATAAGAAGTGGAGATGGCTGGTTTGGTCATATTATAGTTAAAGAAAATTCTGAAAGTGAGATTATTATTTACTATATAATCCGCCATGGGTTTTATGCTAAGCATTTTGTTGCCACCCACCGGGTCATTTCCTTTACCATCAATCCGGGTAATTATTGACTTATTCGTTTTTATAGTCATATCCAGTTTAAAGTTCAAATCATTTTCAAGAATGGCAGGTTTTCCTCTTACCCTGAAAGGAAGTTTTATTTCTTTAGCCCGATATCCAATACCGAGTGTAAAATCTCTGGTAAACAATTCTGTCATTTGATAATTCGAAAAACTAAAGCTTAATGTCCGTGTGGTACGATATTCTACTCTGGATGTCCAGTTATTAACCCAGTTAATATCAATACCAATTAAAGGCGAGAGTTGTTCCTGAATGGTAATTTGCTGAAAGTTATATTCAGGTTCGATATCTTTTCCATATTCCCAGATTTGCTCAGGATTGTAGTCAAGATTTGATGAAAATCCTCCTATCGAATAAGTGGAACGGTAAGAATGGCTTATACTAACATTTCGTGCATATTCCTTAATAAAGTCAAGTTTACTTAAACCATTATAGGTAAGCCTCCAGTTGGGAGCAGGAATGCTACGGAAAGCTTTCAGCTGATAATTACTGATATCTTTCACTCCTTCGACAGCTGCCAGAAAAGCCGGGACCAGTACATCCTGGGAAAATTGGCTATAACCTACGGGAAATCCCGTAGTAGTGTCGGTTTGATTAATACCAAAGCGCTGTTGAGATAGCTTTTTAGCTATAAAATAACGATTATTCAAGAAATCCTGGTAAACAGAACTTGTTTCATCGTTCCATTTGCTTTTCAAAGCTGTTTTCAAACTTAAAAAGGAAATGGAAAAGCTACCGTTTTCAATAGGACTGTAAAGCCTGTGCATGC
The DNA here is from genome assembly GCA_964395255.1 of uncultured Sphingobacteriales bacterium. Classification (GTDB taxonomy): domain Bacteria; phylum Bacteroidota; class Bacteroidia; order CAILMK01; family JAAYUY01; genus CAYNBC01. Next base: position 980 of record CAYNBC010000110.1, read on the forward strand.
CAAGGTCAGGGTCGTATTTAAAGAGCCCTTGTGAGTTGTTTACAAAACTTCTGTCCATCGAAACATTGATTTTAAAACCTTTAACGGGCTCCAGATTGGCTTGAATATTTAAGTTTTCAGTATGGGTGGTCATATAAAAACTGCTTAATGTCGGGTCACGGCTTAACCATCCATTCCTTGCAGCTTTCCATTTAAAATTAGTGTCCTGTATGCCAAGCAAGAAAGGCAATCCGGGAGCATTGGCCTCCCAGTCATTACCGAAGTACACAGGGGTCATATTAAACCCGGGTATCACTGTTCCATTGTTATTGGTATAGTTGAAATTTACAGACCTTAAGCTCATTAACACTCTCAAAACCCCTTCTATGGTTTTTATCATGCTTTCATTGACATATTCTTTTTGTTCCTCTTCCTTTTCTTCCTCAGCCGCTTGTTTTTCAGAAGGCTGTTGTTTTTCCTTAGCCGATTTTGCTTTGGCTTCTTTTTTCTTTTTTATAACATCTATATTGGATTTGCCCCGATTAATATTTTTCAGAAAATCAATTTTGGAATAAAAATTAACCAGATTTAATTGACCATTTAATTGAATGGTTTGAGAATTAGATGCGGTATTTCCCAGCGTATCGTTGGTAGGCGGTGCTTCCTGCCAGTTGTAGCTGCCTGTGTAATTAGCCCTTGCTGTAATCCAATCCAGTAATGGAATTTTACGCATAGGGATATTGTATGAAAGATTTACCCTTTGATTAAAAGACCTTTTCTTACCCAGTTTTTTAAAACCATCAATAATTTCACTTTTAACTTCGGGTGTGATGGGGCCTTCCGGTTCCTGAATGTAAGCATCAACTGAAGCATTGTATGAAAGCTGTAAAGAACGGCTTAAATTATGTCTGTACTCATATTCTCTTTTGAATGTAAAATTTTTATCGTATAGGGGTTTTATAATTTTCATGATGTTGCCGGTGTTCCTGTATTGAACCTCTCCATATCTTCTATCAATTTGTGTTTTAAATGCAATGGATTGAGGTAATGGATTGAAGTTAAAATCAGTAATGAGTTTAAGATATCGCGATCGTGATAATTTTCTTAAAGGCATAATTGATTTGTCCGGAAAACTGTAATTGTAATTTAAGATAAGCTGATGATTCCTTTTCAAGTCTTTTTCTGTGTAAATATCCCGCTTGAATACATCCGAGTATATATAAGAAAACAAAAAGTTTTCTATGTCATAAAAATGCGGTTTTTTGCCGCCTGGCCTGGTTTTCTGGACATTCATCAGGTTAAGGCTCCTTCTGGATATATAAGTCTGTGTAATTCTTTTAATGGAGTCTTTTTCTTCTTTTGTAGCAGCAAGGTCAAGGCGGGTTTTTAACAGTATATCGGGATTAAGAGGATTGTATTGAGGCATTATTTTCGTCTCGGAAATATTGTAGTAAAAAGGAATTTTTACTCCGGCTTTTTGCGGGAAAAACTTACCCAGCTGCAAAAAAGTCTGAATATCGTAAGAACGTGTATCTTCTTTGGACCTTTCCTGAAGTTTTTGTTCCAGCCCCCCAAAACCAATCGTTGTGATACTACCACTAGCCGAAATACGGCCAAGGTCAGCCAGAGTGGCTGTGGCCCGCCCTACGGCAGCCCATCCGCCCCGTTCATCAAAGTCGGTTACGCGCAATTCATTTACCCAGACAATTCCGCAATGTGCCAGACCCATATCATCCGGGTTCCAGGGATTGTCTTTGGCTGGATTTCGAACACCAATCATGATAACTTTTACATTGGAAAGGTCAGGAATGCCAACAACCGTAATTTTTCCTTTTCCGTAAGAATCCATTCGTGTAAATCTCTCGTTCAAATTGATGCCCTGGGTTAATTCCCTGAGTTGTTTTACCCGGAAGAATTCCTCAAACTCAATATCTATTTGATTTTCCGGTCTCCAGATAGCTTCAGCATCCTGTCCCGGATTAGGTGGAGTAGGATACAGAGGAATTTCATATTCATAATAATTCTGGTTAAAATCGGTACCCAGTCGGATAAACAAAGACAGGTCACCGGGTTCTAATGTCTGGTTGGGGAATGCCTCGGCATGAACGAACATTTTCAAACGCTTGTAATTTCTGACATCAAACGATGTATTTTTGTATGCGGCCCTGGCCTGTCCATCTTCAAGGCAGGTAGTTAAAGAAAGAGATTGTTCATTTTGCTCAATAAGTTCAGTGTAGGTATAATCTACTTCCCTTTCAATACCGGGAGGTAAAACATAAGGAATGGGATAACGGGCTCCGTTGGCTTCGATGTTAACAGTTGAGATTTCAAATTGCGAAGTATCGATGGGGTCATCACCTGTATATTCACCGGGGCTATTCAGGTCATAAAGATATTTTCTCCAATCTCCTCTAACAAGCTGGAACCGGGCAAAGCGGCAAACAACCGGCTGGTCAAAATCTGTCATAACAACACGCATAAACCGGATAGAACGAAAATCCCTGATAGGACCGATGCGTTTCTGGTATGCTCTAACAGGTATTTTGAACTGGTACCAGTATACTTCATCGGTTTTTCCATTTTTAAGTTCTTTTTGAACTTTAATTTTATCAACAATATAGTTTTGTCCCACCTGCATTACAGGGTCGTCATGGGGGCGAATTTTAATGGCATATTGATAATAAGCTTCATTATCATTCAATGTAAAATCATTATTGATATCCTCTACATCAGGACTTAAAGAACCAATAGTAGAAAATCTTTCACCGGGATTGGACACAGGTGTATTCCCTTCGGGGTTGCGATAATATTTATAGCGTTCAATAATATCTGCATCAGCAGCATCGAGGCTGTCACCCCTGAAAAAACGGTAATCATCACCGGAAGGGTCGCTTAAAATTTTATTGAAAGCAGCAGGCAGCAGTTTTGTTCTCAGTGTATCCAGAAATGATTTGTAAAATTTACGTTCCTGTTCATCAGAAAGGCCGTCCAATCCAATATCTTGAAATTTTCTAGAATTTTCATCGTTATCAAAAGCATAATTAATAGGTGTACCAGCTGGCGCAAAACCAAATGCAGTTTGAATAGAGTTAGAAGCTGCAGTTTGAGTGTCTTTGGGAAATCCGTTTTCAAATGTTTTATTTCCGTCTTTAAGAATATCTTCTGAAATTTCACCCAGATGAATGTAAAGAGTTCCCCCTTTAGGCGGGTTTGTTTTATAATCGGCATAAGGGTCCATCATCCACAGCTCAATGTATTCAATGTTGGCTGCTTCAAAATCATTGGTTTCAATTTTTCGCATAATGCCAGCCCAGTTCTTCTCCGGATTTGTAAGGTATCCGTTCTGATCCATGTGATAAAAATCAAAGTTATAAGGTCCTCTTTCATTGGGAAAATAAGCCAGGTCGAATGTCCGTAATGTAGCCGGTACACCGGGAACAAGTTGTTTATTACGGAAAACTTCGGTTTCAAGCACTTCCCTCATGGAATGTTTGGAAAGCATGTCGTTATCAATGTTGGGGGGCGTATAAGAATTATTTCTGTAAAACATTTCGTCAATCGAATACCAGGACAATCTGGCTCTTCCATAGTTGTATCTTAAATCATTGGTATATCCCGCATTGGGGAAAAGAGATGGTTGACCCTGTGGAACACTGGCCAGAACCCAGTAATTTCCAATTCTTAAATCATAAGGAACTTCACTTCCTTCAAAGTCGTCCAGATAAGAAGTTCCGGTAGCACCAATAATTTTAGGATGACCGGGTATTAACTGAGCAAATTCTCCGTTTAATGAAATTTCAGATTTTTCTTTGGTTTCAATAAGAGGAATTCTGTCAACCAACCTGGTTAAAAAGCGTGAATCAGTACGGTAGTTTCCATCAAACCCAATAATCACGTTACTCAGAGGTTCGTCCCCTATATTTACTTTCTGGGTTAAGGGTTTTTCTTTGAGGTAAAGAAAAGTACTTCCCAGGTTAAAATCTTCATTTATTTTATAATCAAAACGGGAACCAATGAGGGATTTTTGTTGTATGCTGAAAAGTGTATTACTTTCGGCTGTAATTTTTATAGGTTGTCCGGAGTTTAGTATGCTCTGGTTTAAAATTTTCACCCGTCCCAATGTATAATCCACTGTATAATCCACATTTTCACGAAGCTGGATACCGCCAGCGGTAACTCTTACACTTCCTTCAGGTATATTGATAGCATTGAGTGAAATTTCAGAACCCGAAGCTCCCATATATTCACCCCGGATATAAAACTTATCGAATTGTTTTAATTGCTCTGCCTGCACCTGGGTACTATCGTAAATAGCCTGATAAACATATTTATCAGCCAGATCCTGGTTGGTAAATAATTTTCTCAGGTGACTTCCAAAAGGTTCCAGATAGGGAAACATTATCTTCCCGGGACCTGTCATGATGGTTCGGCCATCAAGAAAGTCAAAAACTCCATCTGCGCCCAGTTCATTGTTTTTATTTAATCTATCAAGGCCCAGGAGTTCCAATAAAAACTTGTTTTGAAGATTTTTTTCCGACCCTTCGGGAATATAGTTCAAATTAGCACCGGTTTTATCATCTTCATATATAATGTCCAGTTTAAAATCAGTTTGCTGAATTTGTGATGAACCCAGACTGTATATATTCTTCATCATCAAATCCCACATGGGGATGTCCACATAGATGGATGTTGACCTTAAAAGTTTCAAGAACAAAACATTGGGGTTATTGGGATCGGGTGGTACATCCTGGGCAAATTCACCCACCTGCCTTTTTACACCATTAATAGTATATTCATAGGCTACTGCCAGTGCATAGCCCGGGTCAAGTCTTTGATTCAAGGAAATAAAACCCAGCTGAGCATTAAAGGTGTATTCCTGAGGAGAAAGTTTTCTTGCATTGTCAATCTTGATATAATCCTGTCCGTTGTATAAATTGTATGGTGGCTTGTTTAATTCATTCAAAGCAGCACTAACCGTGGCATTATTCCGGTAGCGTGGGTCAGCCAGAAGTTGTTCGTACAGGGTATTGGCATTATTGTCTGGATGGATGTATTTCGTGTTTTTTTGAATAAAAGTTCCCCTGTGTGGGTTATCCGGGCTTGAATTCCATGGCTCCAGTTCTCCCAGGTCAGCAAAAGCTACCACATTACGTGTGTTCTGAAAATCTCCACTACGGTTGATAACCCATACTTCAATTCGTGTAATTTGAATATTTGAAGTTATAACTGGAAGGCGGGACATAGCATTTTCAAACTGCTCACGGAAATACTGGTTTAAAAAGAAATGTCTGTTTGCATCGTATTCAAGTGCGGATATGCTGAAGGAAGTTTTCTGTGCCCCATTGTCAAGGGTTATTTCTTTTTTCTCACTTTTTTGTTGTGAAAAAACGGTGGTTACGGTTAAACGACCAAATTGCAATTTGGATTTAATCCCAAACAAACTCTGACTACCGGAAATCAACGAGCCCTGTACAGGTAAGCTCACATTACCTGCTTCCAGCAATTTAACAATATCATCTTCTTTGCCTTCGTAGCGTAATTTAATTTCATTGTCAAAATCAAAATTGCTTTCGGTATCATATCCTATACCCAAACCGATTTTATCACCAATATTACCTCTAACAGAAAGTTTTATTTTCTGGTCAAATTTAAATTGCCCGTTATTGCGTTGTTGAAGCGACCAAGAAGGATTGTCAATTTTTTTATAATCGTAAGAAAAAATCAGTTCGGCCGAGCCCTGAGGTTTGATATCAATACCACCACCCAAAATATCTTCGATTACTTTGGGTGCTTTTATGTTAATTTCCCGAAAAACATTTTCACCTCTACCCTGCAAAAAATTCTGGCTCAGTGCTCTTTGTCTAAAATAGTCCCTCTGTGAATTGAGTAAATCTTCTTTCAAATAATCGGTTAACGAAACTTCCCGGGGCTCACCCAGTCGTATATTACCCAAGGAATTATAAATAATAAACCTGTCGAGGCTTGTATCAAGTTCAATATGCCGCTGAAATACTTTTCCTAAATCAAAATCAAAAGGATTGTATTTTCTCAGTGAAAATGGGTCAGAAAATTGGTTTTGTATGGGATAAATAAGTTTGATGGTATCTTTTGATTCTTTAAGACTGTCGTTACTGGTTTGAAAAGCAGGCACAGCCGGTGAAGAAACCGTAACCAGGGGATAAAAAATGATGGTTGCAAGGAAAGCAATAAAGATTATGGCTGATTTATTTAATTTATTTTCAATCATCGATTGTTCACACATTAAAGATTCTTCAGGGCATAACGGATTATCTCTTCGGTACTGCTTATTTCAGGGTTGGATTTAAGAATCTTTTGAATGGATTTTTCAGCTTCAGATTTTTTAAACCCAAGCATAATAAGTGCATTTACTGCTTCACTAATATGCTGATGAGAGACTGCCACATGTAACTCGTCAGGTTGATAACCTTCCTTCAAAAGTGTATCCTTCAATTCAAAAATCATTCGTTGAGCAGTTTTAGCCCCTATTCCTTTGACAGATTGCAAAAACGAAACATTTTCATTGATTATTGCATTTTTAATATCCTTTACCTTCATAGAAGACAGAAGAAGTATGGCTGTCCCGCTTCCAATACCGGATACTGAAATAAGTTGACGAAATAAAGCTCTTTCTTC
>CAYNBC010000111.1:0-7569 GCA_964395255.1 uncultured Sphingobacteriales bacterium
AGATACGGGTGTATCGGTTTGTGTGACAAGTGAATCATTCTGTGCTTTAAGATTTGAGGCTACAGCCAGACTCATAACTAAAATCCATAAAGTTTTCATCTTTTTCATACTTTTATTTTTTTCATCATACATAGGACGATGAACCCGGACTTATGTTACATCTTATCAATCATTTTTATTAATCGGTATTTTGAACTGAACCCGGTTAGACGAAAAAGCTAACAATTCCAGTTTACCATTATCCTGATATTCCGGCAAAAGCTCATAATTTCTTCCGGTTAGCTGGGAAATTTTTCTGACTCCTGCACTTAAAACATCCCAAAGGGTGATTTTTCTTTCCGGATTTTCTATTTTTAATACATCCTCTTTTACTTTCTTACTTAAATATTCATCAAGTTTCAGGGTAGTACCTGAATATTGGGGTGTTTCATCGTATAGAACCAGCAAATAGCCTTTTTTTGTGATTTTTTCTACCGGCAAAGTATTTTCTTTATCCAGGTCGGATTTAATATCAGTTACTTCGGCACGCTTTAAAGTGTTCAACTGATTATTGAGCTCACTTTTCTGAATATCAATTTCTTGCGATTCCTCCCGGCTTATATTTTTCATTTCATCATTCAGAGCTAAAGCAGGAGAAGAATTTTTTGTGGTTTTTAACATTTCATTTGTTTCCAAAGTCAGGTTGTTATTTTCTGTCAGTATTGGTTTTGTTTTGTTGATTGAGACATTTTCCGTTTTACTTTGATTTATTTCCGTAGGGGTGGATTCGTGCGACATGGGCCTGGATGAAGGTTGAGATGTCATAACAACTTTATATCCGAAATAAGCAAAAAGAAGCAAAGAAGCAGCTGCCACACCATATCTAAGCCAGGAGGGAAGTACAACTACAGTCTTCTTTTTTAAGCCTTCTTTGTACGGGAATTGGATACTATTGTCCGGAGCCAGTTTGATTTTTTTCATTTGACGAAACAGCTCATTAAGCTCCGGGTCTTTTTCCTTTGTTTCTTTAAAAATCCTGAGTTGTGTGTCATCGAGGTCTCCTTCCAGAGCAGCTATCACCCACTCTTCCTTGCTTCTGTTTTGAAAAGAATGAATCGCTTCTTCTTCCTTTTTCAACTTACTTTTATCCAGAGATATGCTTTCAGGCTCCAGTTTAATCAAATGCCACTGTTCAATTTCCTCTGCGATTTCAGGATGCAGAGCTAAAAATTGTTCTACTTTTTTTGCTTGCTCTTCGTTCAGGCGGCCTTCCAGGTAGTCGAGCAGATAGGATTCATAATTGTGTATGTTGATTTCCGGTTTCATATCAGGACATCCACACTTTTGATTTTGTTTTTTAAAAAAACGCGGGCACGGTAGATATAAACTTTAACCTGTGATTCGTTCAGGCCTGTTATTTCAGCTATTTCTTTATATGAATAACCTTCATAATCCCTCAATAACAAAACAGACTTCTGAACTGGCGGTAAGAGTTCCACAAGCTTGTTTAAAACTTCTTTCAGGTCGGTGTATTGACGGGTGGTGTAGTGCTCATTTTCATTGACCTGTTCCATATCCGAAATTCTGTTGTTTTTTCTTAAATAGTCAATCATAGTATGATAAGCTGTGGTAAATAAATAAGATTTTACTTTTTCAGGGCTCACTTCATCCTTTTTTCTCCATAATTTTTCAAAGGTATCCTGAACTACATCTTTTGAAAGGTCTTCATCTTTCATGTTTTTCAGGATAAAACGGTAAATACCGTCAGCATAAAGGTCAACACATCGATTATATTCTTTTACCGAAATCACTCAGCCTCCACATTTTCAAGCATAAGACGAATAGGTCTTAAACAATGTTACATTTTATTCAAAATTCATTTCTCTTTTGTGGTCTTTTTCTTTGAGAGCCTGTCTTTTGTCATAAAGTTTTTTCCCTCTGGCGAGAGCAATTTCCAGTTTTGCCCATCCTCTTTCATTGATAAATAAACGGACAGGGATTATGGTGTATCCTTTTTCTTCAGATTTGCTTTTTAACCTTTTCAATTCCCGATAAGTCAACAATAATTTACGGTCGCGCAAGGGCTCATGATTAAATCGGTTACCATGAGAATATTCAGCAATATGCATATTAACAACAAACAGTTCATGACCTTTAAAAGTACAATAAGCTTCTTTCAAACTTGCTTTACCCTGACGGACAGATTTAATTTCTGTTCCTTTTAATTGAATCCCTGCCGTAAAAAATTCCTCTAAAAAATAATCATGGCGGGCTTTCCTGTTTTGTATGACAATTTGTTCCTTCATAATCAGCTTGCAAAAATAGTTTTATTCGTGAGAAAGGGAATAATTTCCAATGGGTTTGCGTTTTTTCATACTATATTTGTAAATTATTCCTGTTAAAAGTTTGTTGTATGAAAATACGCTCAAATCTTAAATCAATCGACTCGAAGTTTTTAAAAAGAACTTACAAGTTGTTATTGACTGTATTTCTGCTTGTTCTATTGGCTTCCTGCCACCGTGACATCTGTCCTGGATTCTGCTATAGCCATCTTGGCTTTTTGAAGTTCTTATTTTAGATAACCATGCTTCGAAAGGTATTTATACTTTGCCTGATTTTATGGGGAGCGGTCCAATTGTCTGCGCAGGACAATAATGAAATAAACATTTACTCTACCATTAAATATAATCATTCAATAAACTACGGTATCTTCATTCATTCAGGAGGATTGGGTGCGAATCTGAACTATCTGAGAAATAAATCGGTTTATAAAAATTACCTGGTAAATCTTTCGGTTATGTTGCTTAAACATCCCAAAGAAACCCGTGTTATCAATCCATCTCTGACCAATGCCCGCTCCTATGTTTTTGGAAAACTCAACACAGCTTTTGTCATTCGCACAGGTTTTGGCAATTCGTTTATCCTTGCTGATAAAGAAAGGCCGGACAATATCCGTATCCAGGCTTATTTTAATATCGGCCCTGACCTGGTTTTACTCAAACCTCAATATCTGACATTTATATACCATGAACCTGCTTCAGGATATAATTACCGCAAAGTGGAAAGGTTTGATCCCACCAATCCATACCACAACAATCAGGGAAATATTTACGGTGGAGCTCCTTTCTATCTTGGATTTGATGAAATGTCAGCAGCTGCAGGCGCTTTTTTAAAATTAGCTTTTACATTTGAGTGGGGAACTTCAGAAGAATCTTATCGCCAATTGGAAGCAGGGGTAATGATGGATGTCTTTCCCGAACCTTTACCTCTCTTTGCTTACATTGATAATAAATATTTCTTTTTTAACGGGTTTATTGCTTTCAAACTGGGTAACAGGTGGTAATTTATCCTGATTAAGCTCACTTCTGGATATGCGAAAAAATTTTATTTTCAATCATTAAATATTTATAGTTTTGTATCGGCTAAAATTTAGATATAATAAGTAATTATGAAAAAAAGAATTTTAATACTTGGCGCATTTCTTATTGCAGGTGGATTGATTCTGGTTACTTCTACAAAATTCTGGGATAATCCTGGACATCAGGCAAAGCATGATATAGTGAAGAAAAGTCAGGAAAGCGAATCTATTGAGGGTGCTATTGAATACATGCGGCTTCTGAAAGCAGATTTAAATACAGGTGTTATTGATCCCGAAAGAGTAAAACAAGCTTATTCCCAATTAAACAGGATGCCTCAATACCGTTCTGGACTTTCTTTAACATGGGAATTTGCCGGTCCTGACAATGTGGGTGGCCGTTCCAGGGCACTTGTTATTGATAAAGACAATCCCAATATTCTTTATGCTGGAGGCGTTTCGGGTGGTATTTTCAAATCCGAAGACGGAGGACAGCACTGGCGCAAAATTTCTTATGAAGCTGTGCTTGGGGGATTAAGTATTTCATGCATGACGCAGGCCTCCAATGGCGATTTGTATGCCGGTACAGGTGAGTTGTTTTTTACAGCTATGAGTGGCCCCAATGGAAACCTGACCTCAGGAAGTATAGGAGGAGGTGTTTACAAATCTACTGACAGAGGCGAAACATGGACTTTATTATCCAATACCGACCCGACAAAAACAGGTAATTCAGCATGGCAAAATGTACAGGATATTGTTGTTGACCCCAATAATCCTCAAATTGTTTATGCCGGAAGTAGCCTCGGTTTAATGAAATCAGAAGATGGTGGTAATACATGGAATAGAATTACTTTGCCCGGTTCCTATATTTCATCCACCATTATTGATATTGAGATTTCACCAGATGGTAAAACTATTTTTGTTGCCGGTTATAAAGGATTTCAGTGTCAATTGTTCCGTTCTATCAACGGTGGCGACTTTGAAAGAGTAGGCAAAGATCAGGTTAGCGCCAATCTGAGCCGTATGACCATCGCCATTGCCCCCTCCAATCCGGATTATGTGTATCTTGCATGCGTTTCCAATGGCAGCGGAGGATATCAGGCTTACAGCACAGAAGGAATTTACCGTTCTACCGATAATGGCGATACATGGACTAAAATTGTAGATGGTAACAGCAGTGCCGAAGTTTTTGGAACCCAGGGACAATATGATAATTGTATTGCTGTAGATCCCGACAATGAAAACCGTGTTTTTGTTGGTGGTGTGGATTTGTACTGCTGGAAAAACGGTTTCTGGTATAAAATTGCCAGCACTTCCGAATTTGCCGATGCTGACCGTCAATTTTTCAATCCTTTTTATGTTCATGCCGACAAACACATTATCAGATTTGATACACGCTCCAATCCAGCTAAAATGTTTATCGGTACTGATGGAGGATTTCATGTTTCTACCGATTATAAAAATAAATATCCCACCTATCGGTCAATAAATCTGAACTATACAACAACACAGTTTTATGCCATTGCAGCTAATTTCGAAGGCTATGTTCTTGGTGGTACGCAAGATCAGGGAAGTATGATTATTGAAAAAGACGGCTTGACAGGAAAATCTGCCTGGGAAGTTCTGGGTGGCGATGGATTTTACTGTGAGTTCAGCAAATATGTTAAAGATGTTTTCTTTGTTGAATCCCAATATGGTTCTATTTACCGGACCAAAGACCTGGGTAAAAACATGGAAAGCTTTGCCAGTGATTTGAATATACCTGAATCTTCCACCAACTTTAATACACCATTCCGTCTCTGGGAAGCCCAATTTGATTCTACCTTTTATGACGACCAGGGCAAGCCATTTGATTCAACAGTAACTCTGGGGAGGTTATTTGTAGCTTTTTACAGTTCGAATGCCAGTCAATCAGGAGTCTGGATGAGCCCGCACGCCATAGATTTTATTACTGATACTATCAAATGGTATAAACTAGGAACCATTACCTCCTTCCGTCCTATGTGCATGGAATATACCGATGACGGAAACACATTGTTTGTGGGTGGTACATCGGGTAGCACAGGTCGTTTGTACAGAATTTCCGGAATAAGAAATGCCGTTTATAAACATGATGCATCAGGTAATTTCGACCCCGAAGCCAATGGAATCAAAACAGAGTTAATTGCATCTTTTGCCGGACGGAGTGTAACCGGTATAGGTGTTTCCCCAAGTCGTAAAAACACCATAGTTGTTGCACTGGGTAATTATTCCAGCTCAGCTGACCATATTTACATCTGCAATAACGCCCTCGATTCAATCCCCAAATTTACTTCCATACAGGGTAACCTGCCTGTAATGCCTGTTTATGATGCTGCTATACACTCACTTTCTTCCAGTCAGGATACCATCATCATTGCCACTGAGTTTGGCATGTTTTCAACTGTTAACGGTGGAAATACCTGGATAGAAGAAAATAACGGAATAGGCCGTGGCCCGGTATTTATGATTCGTCAGTTAAGAAAACCATGGCACAAAGGCTTTATACTTTATGCCGGAAGCCATGGGCAGGGCATCTTCCGTACATCCACACTGGTACCAAATGTTAGTGTGGATGAATCACCTCTTAAACCCATAAAAATTTCAGTATTCCCCAACCCTGCCGTTCATTATTCCACTGTGACTTTAGCCAGCTCCGAAAATAAAAAAGTAAAATTGAGTATTTATCATTTAAACGGACAATTGGTTTACATAAAGGAATTAACTATTCATACAGGACAAAACAGAATATCAATTCCGGTGAGCGATTGGAAAGCCGGGAATTATATTGTTCGTGTGGACGCTCCGGAGCAAACACAGGTTTCGAAATTCATTGTAATTCATTAAGAAAAACAGCTACCAGAAAAAAGAGGTTGCTTTTCAGTAAGCAGCCTCTTTTTTTATCATTGAAAATGGAAAAAGGCTATCAATTCACCAGCAAATTACAGCCTCTTAAATCTGAGTGGTCAGTTCGTCCCAACACTTTGAATTTTCCTTCAGGCAACAGAACACCCAGATCCTGAGTAGCAATAAAAGCACAGGATGTAATATTGGCAAGGTCAATAATGTTAATAGCTCCACTTTTGTTTAAAGGCAGAAAACAAAAAGGGTCATAAATATCCCGCATCAGAACTTGCATCCAGGGAGGACAGGAAAACACACCATCCCGCAATGCATAAGCCTGAGAGGAGAGCTCAGTCATACCGTATTCTGAACAAATACTTGAAGCATTTCCTTTATTTCGCAATATTTCATAAACCTGTTCGCGTGGAATTTCCTTCCCATGCCCTTTCATCCCTCCTGTTTCCATTACTATTACTGAACTCAAATCGGGATGATAGTTTTCAACAAAGGAGAGAAGTGCATGGGTAACCCCAAAGAGAATAATTTTTTTATGCCCGTTTTTCAGTTTCTCTAAATCCCGTGCTAATTTTTTCATATTATGCAGATAAAAACCTCCCTCCTCATTTTGACTCATTTTTATCATGCCATTTACCATGTAAACTAGGGAAGAATACTTTCTTTCAAGATAACCGGGCAAAAGTGCCAGGAAAATATAGTCTTCCACCGGACCAAAAAACAGGTTAAATGCTCTGCGAAAGCTCTGATGGTAAAGAGAAGGAAATGCCATGTAGTGCCGTGACCTTTGCATTCCTGTGGTTCCGCTGCTTTCGAATATCAGCCTGGGACGAAAAGGATGGCATAATATTTTATGCTTTTTAAACAATTCTATCGGAAGAAATGGAATATCATGAATTTTTTTTACTTCATCAGGGGAAACATGGAGATAGCTACAAAATGCATGATAAACTGGATTGTTTTGAAACTGAAATCTGAATAGTTCGATGCAAGCGGCTTCAAAATCGTTAAAATTCTCCGAAAATATTTTATTTTTAAACGCTTTAACAAATCCCATATGCAGAGGATAAAGGTCAAATTTACAACCATCTTAATTATAATGGCAGTTACTAGCTGTTTGATATGGTCTTCCTGCAAGCCCACTGTAGAATACCCCGTTATTCCGCATTTAACTTTTCTGGGTTATGAAATATACAATAATGGCCAGGGTCATGATACAGCCATTGTATTAAAAATTGAATTTACAGACGGAGATGGAGATATCGGCCTGGCAGAATACGATACTTTTCCTCCTTTTAACTCCGGGAGTATTTATTATTTCAACATGTATGTCAATTATTATGAATTTATTGATTCAG
>CAYNBC010000112.1:0-7529 GCA_964395255.1 uncultured Sphingobacteriales bacterium
CACAGGTGGAAAGATTTGAAAACATGTACAGAGAACTGGCCCATGAATTATCCTGCAAACCGCGCAAACATATTCTTAATTCCGCGGGTATATTGCGATTCCCACAATATCAATTCGATATGGTAAGGCTGGGCCTGGGGCTTTACGGTATTGACATTACAGGTAAACTTCAATCAAAACTTACGCAAATAGGCACATTAAAAACACGCATTATCCAGATTAAAGAAATAAAGCCTCCGGAAACGGTGGGATATAATCGTATGGGTAAAATTGTATCACCCAAAACCATTGCCACTATTGGTATTGGTTATGCCGATGGATTACCCCGCTCCTTAAGTAATGGAAAAGGTAAGGTTTTTGTTCATCACAAGCCTGCTCCTATCATAGGCAATATTTGTATGGATTTAACAATGATAGATATTACCGGAATTGAAGCCCACGAAGGAGAGGAAGTTATCATTTTTAGCCCCGAACATCCCGTTGAAGAATTGGCCACAGCTGCCGGAACTATCCCTTACGAAATCCTTACAGGTATATCTTCTCGTATAAAAAGAATTTATTTTAAAGAGTAATTTATCATGTCACAACTTCATCCCTTATTACAAAAGAGATATTCACCCCGCAGATTTAAAAATCGGGAAATACCTGAAAAAGACATTGAAAGTATCATCGAAGCTGCACGATGGTCAGCTTCAGCTTTTAATGAACAACCCTGGAGATTCATTGTTGGCAACAGATTTAAAGATGAGGAAAGCTGGAATAAAATTTACCAGTCCCTTGTAGAATTTAACCAGAAATGGAATAAACAAACACCTCTTTTCATTGTATTTTTAGCCCACAAAAAATTTAAGAAAAACAATAAAGATAATCCTTATTACGCCTACGATACAGGCCAGGCTGCAGCGATGGCAACGGTTCAGGCCATGCATCTAGGACTGTATTGCCATCAGATGGGTGGATTTGAGTCCGATATTCTTCGCAAACACTTTCACATCAATGAAGAACTGGAAATCCTTAGTGTCATGGCTATTGGTTACCTGGGCGAACCTTCCGATACAGAACCCGAATTTTATAAAATGGAACTGGAGCCACGCCACAGAATAGCTCTACAAGAACTGGTTTTAAATCACAGGTAAAAATGAAAAAATATTTCCTTTTCATATTGTTTGTCATTTGTACAGTTTATATTTCTTCGGCACAAAAAGATACAACACGATATGTCATCAATAAAAAAGACAGAATCATCCAGGTTTACCAGGGCGACTCCATGTTTACCGTCACTTTTGACGACATGGTGGTTTATCTGCTGAACGAAGCCATCCAAAAAGCTGAAAAGGGTCAATACAAGCAGGCCTTGAAAGACCTGGAAAATTCTTTTATGTACTCAACAGAAAACGCGGATGTGTATTACAATATGGGCTTGATTTATTACAATCTCCAGAATTATGAAAAATCTTCAGAGAGTTTAAATAAAGCTCTGGAAATCAAACCCAACTTTTACGATGCTTTAAACCAGCGGGGTATTGTATTTACCATGCAGAAGCAATACAGCAGGGCCATGG
This sequence comes from uncultured Sphingobacteriales bacterium, assembly GCA_964395255.1. Lineage (GTDB taxonomy): Bacteria > Bacteroidota > Bacteroidia > CAILMK01 > JAAYUY01 > CAYNBC01. The sequence goes on from CAYNBC010000112.1 coordinate 1,563, forward strand.
AAGATTTTGACAAAGCCATTAGCCTGCAACCGCAAAACAGTCAGGCATATTTCAATAAAGCCATAGCTTTGCTTTATATGTCTGAGAAAGAAAAAAGCTGTATTCTGCTTGAAAAAGCTTACAATCTGGGTGAAGAACGCGCAAAGGAACTCATCATAAAATACTGTAAATAAATGGCAAAATTCGCAAAATGGATAGGTGGAGGATTGGGTTGGGCTTTTGGCGGTCCACTTGGGGCTATCATCGGATTTGCCCTGGGCTCAGCCATCGATAATTTGAAATATGAAGAAACTTCAGCAGCAAAGCCTTACCAACCAGGCCCCACAACACCCGGTGATTTTGGTGTCAGCCTTCTCGTATTGAGTGCTGCCGTGATGAAAGCCGATGGCAAAGTACTTCGTTCTGAATTGAATTATGTGAAAAAATTCCTCGTTGCCCAGTTTGGTGAAGAGGATGCACGCGAACTACTCCTTACACTGAGGGAAATCATTTCTCAAGAGTTCAATCTGGTGGAGGTATGCAAACAAATCCGCTATCATCTGGACTATGATGCACGGGTACAGCTATTACATTACCTTTTTGGAATTGCCAATGCCGATGGTCAGATAGACCCTACCGAACTGGAAGTCATCAAAACCATAGCTGCAGGCCTGAATATTTCTCCAAGGGATTACAATACTATTCAGGCAATGTTTTACAGGGATGTGGAAAGTGCTTATCAGGTACTGGGCCTGACACCTGATGCCACCATACCGGAAATCAAAGCAGCCTACCGCAAAATGGCACTAAAATACCACCCTGACAGGCTGTCTCACCTGGGTGAGGATTTTCAGCAAGCCGCCAAAGAAAAATTTCAAAAAATTAATGAAGCCTACGAAACATTGAAAAAAGAAAGGGGTTTCAGTTAATCCTCTTCTTCCTCTTCAGGCGGTTCCAGATATTCTTTTAACGGCTCAAAGAAATTTTCTTTCCATAATTCCATGATGGATGAAAAAAATTCGTCAGGTATATCTTTATGAATGAGCTCCAGTTTTGTTTTACCATCTGTTTCGGAAAGTCTGATGGATACACGCGTGTATTCGTCCCATGTCTCTTCTTTCCATTCCAGATTGATTTTATTTTTTGAGATTTCCTTTACTTTCCCGATAATATTTCCATTCCAATACGAAAATTTTCCACCAGGTCTGGGGTTAAAATCGGCTATATCCTCTGTATATTCTTCAATTTTTAAAGGATTGGTAAGGGCATCATAAACATCCTCCAGCGATGCATTAAAGTAAAAATCAAGTAACAGTGTTTTCATCTATTAAATCATTTTTACCCGGTTAAACCATTTGTAACAGCAAATTCTTTTATTGCCGGAGCGAATGTATAAAATTACTTTTTAATATATGGGCAATTTTTTTTTAAAAATTTTTACTTCACCCATATACGAAACTCGGATACACCCTGGTTATCAGTAATTTTAAGAAAATAAATTCCTTCGGGAATTTCTTGCAGACTCAGTACCCATTTAGTTTGCCGGCCTGAATAATTTTGTTCTTTTAACAACTTGCCGGAAACATCATATAAACCGATATTCTGCAAAACAGCACCATCTTTTAAGCTTTCTATGACAAGTATAGATTGTACAGGATTCGGATATATCCGATAAAGTTTTTCTGACAACTCACGGATAGAATTTACCAGAACAATTTTTTTACCTGTTGAATCATCACCGCAAGCATTATGGGCTTTCAGGTTGACCCAATAATTACCAAAGTTGGAATAAGTATGTCCAACCTGGGGCAAATAAGTTGTTGAATCCGTTCCATCCCCAAAATCCCAGGTTAAAAGGTAAGCATCAGTGGACTTATCGGAGAAAGTAACATTGAGTCCATCTGCCTGATAATCAAAATCAGCTGCGGGTTTATTATGGCTAATATAAGCAGTAACTTTTTTTCTGGGACTGATGCAGGGTTTTTCCTGAATTTCCCAATCATAAAAGAAATAATAATAACCGCTGTAACCCTGGCGTGCTGCAGTATTCGATGTAATGGTCAGGATACCGGGAAGTATTATGGGATATTCAATCCCGGAATTGTTTCTATACAAACGGGCAACGGGTTCGCATCCCAATTCCAGGTCTGTTCCTACTGGAAGTTCAAAATTAAGATTTACTCTTTGTTCTCCATCAGGAATGTTGGCAAAGGTATCCTGCAAAATCTGGCCATTTTTATCTTTCAAAACAATATGCCTGACACTTTCTCCATCAGCATAAACTTTGACCGATTTGAGTGTAACCTCCTTGAAACAATCAAAAATCAATGCGTGATAATTGGTATAGGAATAATATCCACCACCACCCTGGTCCTTATCCGGCAAACCTCCGTAAACCACCGGAGGAATAATAACATTTTCAACATAATAAGAAGTAGTTTGATTCAGTACAGGAGTCATGAAAGTATCTCCGATATGAACAGGGTTCTGTTGACTCATATTTTCGTACCAGTAGATTGTGCCATCAGCTGAACCGACAAACATAAACGAGTCATTGCCGCAATTTTCAAGGTCACTGGTAATGGGTTTTGCCGGACGGTTTACAACTATAAAGTTTTCTTTGACCACCGAATCAGAACCATACTTGTTGGTAGCTTTAAGTTTAACCGTATAAACACCTGATTCATTGTAAATATGAACCGGATTACTTTCATAACTAACTGTGCCGTCACCAAAGTCCCATTCCAGGCCCGTAGGGTCATTGAATACATAAGCTTTAAAATCCACCTTGCCATCACAGGTAAAAGTATTGGATACATCGAAATCGACAAAGGGCGGCCCAGCATGGGAACAGAACCATTCCAGCTCAAAACCGGAAAATGTTTTATAAGGATCGGTATATTGCCTGATAGTTATCGATGGCCCTGTTGAAGAAACGATACCGCCTTCAGGAAGTTCAAAACCTGTATATTTTCCGATTAAAGGGCTGGATGTATCAGGACCATCATAGATATAAAGCCAGTCACAATCACAATCCCCTTCAAAGGCGAAAGACTTGAAATGCAGCGAGACTTTTGTGGCACCAACCGGAGAAATGGTGGTTATGGCATCAATATTACCTGAATAATTGTCTTTACCTCCATCATCATAAAGCTTACCGTGACACAATTGAATCGTTTGTGGCTGACTGTTCTTTGACATATAGAAGATACAGGGCAGATTGCTGTCAATTTTTATGACATCTGTTAACATGAAAGTATCGTTGCCGCAATTTCCCTGACCAATAAGAGTTACGGTAAAAGTTCCATAGGATGTGTATTCATGTACTGGCGAAAACTGAGAGGAAGTGTCACCGTCTCCAAAGTCCCAATAAAAGTGTTCAAACACATCTGATTGATTGTCAAATGTAACTTTTAGCGGAGGTGCACAACTCTGTGTTATGGAAGGTTCAAAATGTACCCGCAAAGCGCTGTCACCTATACCCACGGCATACCAGGCACGTGCAACTGTTTTTACTTCATCCGAACAATCACCATATAAATCCCCTGCCGAAATCAATGAATAAGTTCTGGCATCAAAATAATCGGCTGAAGGAAACAAATAGGCAGTGAGGGTTCTGTATGCAATGGCTGAAGCTTTGCTTTTTCCCAGGCCTGGTACCCAGAAGTCATTTCCCAGATCGTTAGTACCGCTTCCACCCTCACACAACAGGTAAAACCAGTAGTTCAAAACACCGCTATTGTTGTGAACTCCACAGTTATCATTGCTGGAAGAAGGTACACATCCTTCCGTATTAAACCAGTAAAGTCCTTTGTAAGTGTCGGGATTTCCCCGTGCATTGGGATTGCTCATATCTCTGATGATTCGACCAGTATTTTCCCCCATCCTCCAGTCAAATGCATTGGGCTTTCCGTAATACTCAATCATATTACCGAAAATATCGGAAAAACCTTCATTGAGAGCACCCGATTGAGACTGGTAAATCAAATTGGCAGTAAAGGTTGTTAAGCCATGCGATATTTCATGTCCAACTATGTCCAGCGCAACATACGGATTGGTAGAAGAAGTGCCATCACCATAAGTCATCCATTGGCCGTTCCAGAATGCATTGGAATAATTGACACGGTAATGAACATAGCTAATGAGTTTGAAACCATTGTTATCGATACTATTTCTGTTGAAATTATTTTTATAGAAGTCATAGGTCATTTCAGCTCCCCAATGGGCATCAGTGGCAACTTCATCCTTCTGTGCGTTAAAATTGTTCCAGTAATTATCGTCATCATAAAAATCCACAGCATTGGCATAAACCGAACCTGTTTGCATATTGTAGGTTTCAATTCCATTACCTCTTCCAGTTTCCCGTAATCTGAAACTATCGGGAGCCAGACTATCGGTCACAATGTATTGAACACCACTATATTTTGTAACCGCTGTTCCTTTACTATCCGCTGTATGTATCAATGGCTCCGTAAAAAGAACCTGGCCGGTTTCTGCATCAATATAAACCCGTTGACGGGATACCGGTTCAGAGGCATAAATATCAAATTCATAAGCCAGTCGTAGTTCAGGATTTTTAAAATCCCTGTCTGGATTTATCCAAACCAGCCTTCCTTCAGGATACCAGCTTGCCTGTTTATTTCCTGTTATTTTTTTAAGGTGATTTTCTTCTTCCTCGATCTGCCACATATAAACCCGGGCTCCTACTGATTCAATCGCAAGCTGCCGTGCGTTATCCTTACTCAGCCGGGTATTTCCCGAACTTTTTACATGGTCAAATGCCAATCCGTTGGATGAAATAATCTGGTTGTTCCATTCATGTAGAATGTACATTGTACCTATAATGTCATACCCGTCAAATGTCTGAATAAACCGGTAGTGTTTGTAACCCAGATAGTCTTCTTCCGAGTTTTTAAAACGAAAACCAAGCCGGTTATCTGTTTTATATTCATTTTTCATCCAGGAAAAAAATGCATCGACAGAACGGATATTCCGGTACGACAGAGTCATATAGGCGGGGATACGGGTATTCTCATAAAATAACACCCTTTCCCGTCCAGGGCTATTATCTACTTTACCTGATTGTTGAGCTGCAACAGGTAAAATCATCCAGAACAATAATGCAATTATGCAGAAGAATTTAACTTTGTTCATAGCTTTATATTTTTTGAATTGTATTTTTTTTATAAACCAAAGATAATGTCCCTGAAATAATTGCCCATGAAAAAAATATTTTTAAATCAGCGTATCGAATATCACGGGAATCCTATAAATCCTGAAGAACTTCCTACAGACCCATTTATTCTGTTTACCGGCTGGCTGGAAGAAGCCCTGCAACAACCTGATTGCATCCCATTAGCCATGGTATTATCCACTGTAGGACCTGACCATGAAGCAGATTCCCGGGTCGTATTACTCCGCGACTACAACAGGAGAGGATTTATTTTTTATTCCAGTTACCAGAGCAATAAAGGTAAACAACTGGAATCTAACCCCCGCGGAGCACTTCTCTTTTTCTGGCCGGCCTCCGCCCGGCAGGTACGAATTAAAGGTATCATTGAAAAACTTGATAATAAAACTTCCGACAGCTATTTTGCCGGCAGGGACAGAGGCAACAAAATAGCAGCATGGGCATCCCGGCAAAGTGAAGAAATATATTCAAGGGAAGCACTCCTTGAAAATTACAAACATTACGAACAAAAGTTTGCAAATAACGATATACCACGACCGGATTATTGGGGAGGGTATATATTGATAGCCGACAGTTTTGAATTCTGGCAGGGACTCGAAAACCGTCTCCACGACCGATTTCTCTACAAAAAAGAAAAAAATATCTGGAAAATAGTAAGATTGCAACCCTGATACTTACTTTTTCTGGTAATAATCATTTGAGGGTAGCTAACTGTCATTTCTTATCGCTATACAAAATTTATTGAAAGAAAATTTTGATCAGGTTGGTAATAGTTCATGGCTATAAAAGAGATTGAT
>CAYNBC010000113.1:0-7504 GCA_964395255.1 uncultured Sphingobacteriales bacterium
ATTACTAAGTATGGAAGACAACATTATCATCAAAACCGAAGAACAAATTGAAGGAATTAGAAAAAGCTGCATTCTGGCTGCTCAGGCTCTTGATTTTGCCGAAACACTGGTTAAAGAAAACATTGATACCAACTTTATTGATAAAAAAATAGATGAATTTATTCGAAAGCATCATGCCATACCAGCACCTTTAAACTACAACGGATTTCCCAAATCTACCTGCATTTCACTCAACGATGTTGTTTGCCATGGAATACCCAGCAAAAAAACCATTCTGAAAAAAGGAGATATATTGAATATCGACATAACTACCATACTCAACGGCTATTATGGCGATACAAGCCGGATGTTCTGGGTAGGAGAAATCAGTGACGAAGCCCGTCAACTCATTGAAGTGACCAAACAATGTCTGGATATCGGTATTGAACAATGTTATCCCGGCAACCATTTTGGTAATATAGGGTATTATATTTCGCAACATGCTAAAAAATTCAATTATGGCGTAGTATATGAATTTTGTGGTCATGGTGTGGGTTTGCGTTTTCATGAACCTCCCGAAATCAGCCATATTGCCGAAAAAGATTCCGGCCCCATCATGAAACCCGGAATGATTTTTACCATCGAGCCCATGATTAACCAGGGTAAAGCCCGTACACGCATTGACAGACGGGATGGCTGGACTGCTCGTACTATTGATGGTAAACTTTCAGCACAATTTGAACACACCATATTGATTACCGAAAACGGCTGCGAAGTGCTGACCGATATTAAAAACGAATATTCCTGAGATGAAATGGGAATACTGGATGGTGGGTAAAACCCAGAAAGCTTTCATTCAGGAAGGCATCCGGTTTTATCTTAAACGTATTCAAGCCTACTGCTCTTTTCAGATACAGGAAATACCCACGCAAAAATTCCGTACCAGGCAGGAAGAAATGAACCATCTTATTGAACGCTTTCACAAAAACGATTATATTGTTCTCCTTGATGAAAAAGGAAAAAATTATCGTTCCTTAGCCTTTGCCAGACATATCGAACAGTTGAATCAATTGCCTTATTCCAGGGTGTTATTTATTTCTGGTAGTGCCGAAGGTTTTTCCCCGGAATTAATTCAAAATGCCCATGAGCTTTTATCTCTTTCACCCATGACTTTTCCCCATGAACTTATCAGGCTTATTTTCCTCGAACAATTCTACCGGGCTTTTACCATTATTCATGGACATCCTTACCATAATGAATAATGGATTAATTAAAATAAAATCGTTCATTGATAGTTATTTTCGTAAATCGTTTATATTTGCTAACATGAATTCAATGGAAGGGTAAAAAAAACAGATGATTTTTAAAAATAAATTGTGGAATCATGATCTTTAAAAAGTTATTGAATATCTGCATAGCTTTTTCAATAATTATTGTAATCCATGGCTGTTCTTCAACCGGTACCCTGGAAAAAGCCAATGAAGCTTTTGATTTATATCAATTTGTCACAGCCATCGATATGTATAAAAAGGTTTACAAAAAAACCAAAGACAAAAAAACCCGATACGAAATCAACATGAAGATAGGCTATGCTTATATGAAAATGAGCGAATACAAAAGAGCTGAAGTTGCATTTAGCAAAGCCGAGAGATATAAAGAAGCTGATCCTTATGTAAAGTACCTCATTGCTGATATGTACAGGCGCCAGGAAAAATATGAAGATGCTTTAATCAAATTTAAAGAATATGTCCGGGAAGTACCGGGAGACGAAAGAGGTCAGGTGGCTGTTAAAGCCTGCGAGGATGCGCTTAAATGGAAAGAAGAAAAAACCCGCTATGTAGTTGAAAATTTTAAACCTTTAAACTCCAGATCCAACGACTTTTCCCCCATGTTTTATAAAAGGGGTGCTATGGTTTTTACTTCTGACAGAGAAGGTACAACTGGCAACAAAATGTATGAATGGACAGGTGAAAAACATACGGATATTTTCATTGCCAATAAAGTAAAAAAGAGAAATGTAGAAAGATTGGACACACCTGTTTTGATTGATGACAAGGAAATCGTCAATACCAAATATAATGAAGGAGTTGTAACATTTGACCGCAGAATGAGCACCATGTACTATACCCAGTGTAACGATGCCCGGGGTAAAGGTCATAACTGCCGGATATATGTTACACGCAAAAGAGGTAAAGTTTGGGGCGAGCCGGAAGTTGTTTCTTTTTGCAAAGATTCTTTTACCATGTATGGTCATCCTTCATTATCACCTGATAACAAAAAACTTTATTTTGTTTCCGATATGGATGGCGGACAGGGCGGTCTTGATATATGGGTTTCATCTTTTGTTAAAAGAGGCCGTACATGGTCAGACCCTGTCAATCTGGGACCTGTTATCAATACTCCGGGAAATGAAATGTTTCCTTACGCTTATTCCAATAAACGTCTTTACTTTAGTTCTGATTACCATCCCGGAATGGGTGGCTTGGATATTTTTTATTCCGATAAAGATAAAAATGGCAACTGGACAAAACCGGTTAATATGAAAGCTCCCATTAATTCGGGAGGCGATGATTTTGGAATTATCATTGAACCCGGAGGAACCGTTGCCAAAGGTTATAAGGGTTATTTTAGCTCCAACAGGCCGGGCTCCAGAGGTGATGATATCTATAGATTTTATATGACACCCCTTGTTTATACCCTCTCCGGAACTGTATTTAATCTGAAAACCAAAGAAATTATCCCCGATGCCACAGTTGCTTTGAGAATTAATGATACTATAACGGTTACCACTACTTCGGATAAATCAGGACATTATGAATTTAAACTAGAACCGGAAAACGAATATGCTGTTAGTGCATATAAAAAATATTTCTTTGACAGTAAAACAGAATATGTTTCGACCGTTGGATTGGAATTTTCAGAAGATTTTGTAAGGGATTTATATCTCGACCCGTTCATTACGGAAGCTATTGAACTTGAAGGAATTTACTACGACCTTGATAAATGGGATTTACGGCCTGAATCCATGGTGGTTCTTGATTCTCTATATAATACCATGATGAAGCATCCCTACCTTGTTATTGAAATTGCAGCTCATACCGACTGCCGTGCAAGTTATGAGTACAATATGGAGCTTTCACAGAAAAGAGCTCAGGCGGTTGTAGATTACCTGACATGGAAAGGTATTCCTGCTGACAGACTTGTTGCCAAAGGCTATGGTGAAACTCAGCCTGTCAACAATTGTACCTGTGAAAACGGTGAAGGTCCTGGACTTGATTGTACTGAAGAAGAACATCAGCAAAACCGTAGAACAACATTTAAAATATTACGAACTGATTACGAATATGGTGCTGATCAGCTGGAGCAGATGAAGAAAACCATGCCTGAATGGATGAAGAAAAGATATAAAGACCAGTTCAAAAAGGCAGGTATCAAATAACATTTATTTCTTCAGCAGTTCGAGAAAGCGGTAGTAATCAATAATGGGAATACCCAGTTTCTGAGCTCTAGCTTTCTTTGCCGGACCCATGTTTTCCCCGGCTATCACATAATCCGTTTGCAATGATACCGAACTATTGACTTTACCGCCATTTATCTCGATAAGCCTTATCAGTTCTTTACGGTCAATTTGCTCAAATACACCACTGATGACAAAACTTTTTCCTTTGAGTGGCCTCGGCCTGGATTCATCCTCTTTTTCCATTCCCATTTTTAAGCCTGCCTTTTTTAATTCTTCTACAAGTACCTGATTATCCGGGTCATCAAAATATTCAATTACGCTCCGTGCAATTACATCACCGATATCTTTGATATTCACCAGGTCTTCATAGGTAGCCTCCATCAAACGATCCATGGAACCAAAAGCCTGTGCCAGTGTTTTGGCCACCGTTTCTCCGACATAGCGAATACCCAGACCGTAAATGACCTTATAAAAAGGTTGTTTTTTGGATTCTTCAATGCTTTTAAGGAGGTTATCGGCAGACTTTGAACCAAATCCTTCCAGTTTCATCAGTTGTTGTTTGGTCAAATGATATAAATCCGCCACATTTTTTACAAGTCCCTTTTTGTAAAGCTGTTCGGCTATGGCTTCTCCTGCCAGTATATTCATAGCATTCCTGCTTACAAAATGTTCAATTCTACCAATAATCTGAGGCGGGCATGACCGGCTGTTCGGGCAAAAATGTTTGGCTTCACCTTCTTTTTTTATAAGAGGTGTGCCGCACTCAGGACATTCACGGATAAATTCAACAGGCCGGGCATCAGCAGGTCTGCGGGAAAGATCAACACCCACTACTTTGGGAATTATTTCTCCACCTTTTTCAATAAACACATAATCACCCAGATAAATATCCAGTTTTTTGATCTGGTCTTCATTGTGCAAAGAAGCTCTTTTGACGGTAGTACCTGCAAGAAATACAGGTTCAAGATTGGCAACCGGTGTAATGGCTCCTGTGCGCCCTACCTGATAATCAATGGAAAGTAAGCGGGTACTTATCCTTTCGGCTTTGAATTTAAATGCAATAGCCCACCGGGGTGTTTTGGCCGTATAACCCAGTGTTTCCCGCTGTTTAAGATTATCTACTTTAATAACAATTCCATCAATATCATACTCCAGTTGATGACGGTTCTTCTCCCAGTAATGAATAAAGTCCATAATCCCGTTCAGATCTGAGCATAATTGAATATGCTCGGGTACTTTAAATCCCCATGAAGCTGCATATTTTAAATTTTCAAAATGAGATTGGGATGGCAAATCCTCACCCAATAAATAATACAGAACAGCATCCAGTGGCCGGGAGGCTACAATAGTTGAATCCAGAATCTTCAATGTACCGGCAGCTGCATTCCGGGGATTAGCAAATGGAGGTTCTCCTCTTTGTTCCCTTTCCTTGTTTAACAGTTCGAAAGCCTTTCTGGGCATAAAAATTTCGCCACGAATTTCAAACCATTCCGGAATATTATCCCCTGACAATACAAGAGGAATTGTTCTGATGGTTTTTACATTGGCACTTACATCATCTCCTACAGTTCCGTCTCCCCGGGTTACGGCTCTTTCAAATTTACCGTTCCTGTAAGTAATGCAAATGGCTGTGCCGTCATATTTCAATTCACATACAAATTGAATGTCCCCTTCAATCGACTTCTTGACCCGGTTTATAAAATCACTGATTTCACCTTCGGAATAAGTATTGGCCAGAGATAACATGGGGTATCGGTGAGGTACCTGATTAAACTGTTTGAGAATGTCCGAACCCACTCGCTGGGTAGGTGAATCGGGTGTAACTAATGACGGGAATTTTTTTTCAAGGTCAAGTAAATATCTTTCCAGCCTGTCATATTTTTCATCGGAAATAACAGGTTCGTTTTTGATGTAATATAAATGTTCATGAGCCCGGATAACATTTCTTAAATCTTCAATGAAAGTACGGACAAAGGAAATGGGAAAATCTGCTTTTGCATATTTGCCGATGTATTCATCGGTTTTTTTTATTAAAAGGTCAATATTTTCTAAATATTCTTTCATTGTACAGGGATTTGAAAAGTCAGAAAGATAAAAAATTAATAAAAAAAACCCCGAACGAATCGGGGTAAAGCAGGTTATAAGCCGGATTCTGTACCCTGATAACAGGGGCCTGTCATTTATCTGGGACTGATGTCGCCACCAGCCTCTATCGGCCTACCCCCCGGAGATTCAGGCGGGCCACCTTCCCATCCCTTTTAAAAAGGGACTACTCCGGTATACATGGCCTTTCAACCAGCAGGGTTTACCAGGCTACCGGTGTCACCACCGGTACCGGTGGTCTCTTACACCACCTTTTCACCATCGCCTGCCAGAGTCACCAACAAGCACAAGCCTGTTAGGACTTTGACATCGGCAGTTTCCCTTTCTGTGGCACTTTCCGTGACCAGAGCATCGCTGCCATGGCCCCTTCCTGTTAGGAAGTGCTGTGCCCTGTGTTGTCCGGACTTTCCTCCCCGGTTTTCAGGCCGGGGCGACAGGCAACCTTGCTTCCTTATAGCATTCCAGCCAATTTCATTGTCAGATCGACCAAACGGTTCGAATAACCGTATTCATTATCGTACCAGCTAATGACTTTTACAAATTTCCCATTCTTAACACTGGTTAGTAATGAGTCGAAAATAGAAGAATGCGAGTTGCCTACGATATCGATGCTTACTACGGGGTCTTCGCAATATTCAAGAATGCCTTTAAGTTCGTTTTCTGCAGCTTTTTTAACAACAGCATTAATTTCTTCAACAGAGGTTTCTTTTGCCAGTTCACAGGTTAAGTCAACAACCGAACCATCAAAAGTAGGCACACGCATGGCAATACCATCCAATTTTCCTTTCAGGTCGGGAATAACCAGACCAACGGCTTTGGCAGCACCCGTGCTGGTAGGAATAATCGACATAGCCGCTGCCCGGGCCCTTCTTAAATCTTTGTGTGGTAAATCCAGCAATCGCTGATCATTGGTATAAGAATGGATGGTATTCATAAAGCCATGAACAATACCAAAGTTATCGTGCAATACTTTGGCAACAGGTGCAAGACAGTTGGTAGTACAGGATGCATTGGATACCAACTTATGGTCAGCGTTTAACAAATGATCATTGACGCCCATAACAATGGTAATGTCTACATCATCAGCACTTTTTGACGGCACGCTCAACACTACTTTCCGGGCTCCAGCCTGAAGATGTTTTTCAATACCATCTCTTGTACGGAATACACCGGTAGATTCTACAACAATATCCACACCCAGTTCTTTCCAGGGAAGATGGGCAGGGTCTTTTTCAGCAAACACCCTCATCCTGTTACCATTGACTATCAGATAATCTCCATCTGCTTCAACAGTTCCCTGAAAATGTCCATGAACCGAATCATATTTTAATAAATGTGCTAATGTTGGCACATTGGTGAGGTCATTAATAGCAACAACTTCAACCTCTCCCCTTTTCAAAAATTCCCTGAAAGAAATTCGACCTATTCTTCCAAAACCATTAATGGCAATTTTGACTTTACTCATGATAATAATTCTTTAAAATTTAATCACAAAAGTAAAAAATTATTCAAAGATTTTGTAGTTTAATAAATGGTTTTATATTTGCACCTCCAAAATCAAAAGTTCTTCAAAAAGTTTGGTCCGTTCGTCTAGTCTGGCCTAGGACACCGGGTTTTCATCCCGGCAACAGGGGTTCAAATCCCCTACGGACTGCAAAAAGCCTCTGAATTTCAGAGGCTTTTTTGTTTATCTAATCCGTTTTTTCACCTTATTTAGGCAATGGATTGAATTGAAAAATTTCAATAATCTTCCTGAATTCTCCTCTCCATTAAAGTTATTTACAGATAACTCTGATGATTAAGTTGACGCTCATAATAACCGTCATTACGAGGACGACCAGAGGGAGAACGAAGTAATCATTTTTATAACCTTCGGGATAAAAACCTTTACATCATACCCCCCACTGTTTGTAGTCTGTAGTGATGGGTCTTGCGGGCTGGGGACTACAAACTTTCAGAACA
>CAYNBC010000114.1:0-7432 GCA_964395255.1 uncultured Sphingobacteriales bacterium
TTTATACAGATATAGAGCAGGAAATTGCACCCAAAGGATTAAATGAAGACATCATTCGTTTTATCTCCAATCAAAAGAATGAACCTGATTTTGTTCTGGATTTTCGTTTAAAAGCCTACCGGAAATGGACTGAAATGAAAGAGCCTGATTGGGCGCATTTGCATCACCCACCCATTGATTATCAGGCCATCAGTTATTTTGCAGCACCCAAAAAGAAAAACCTGAAAAGTCTGGATGAAGTTGACCCTCAATTACTTGAGACTTTCAATAAACTGGGTATCCCACTGGAAGAACAAAAACGACTTGCCGGTGTGGCTGTTGATGTGGTTATGGATAGTTCTTCGGTTATTACTACCTACAAAGAAAAGCTTTCAGAGCTGGGTATTATCTTTTGTTCGATAAGCGAAGCTATTCAAGACCATCCCGATTTAATCAAAAAATATCTGGGGTCTGTTGTTCCTTACACGGATAATTATTTTGCTGCCTTAAATTCTGCTGTATTTACCGATGGTTCCTTTGTATATATTCCCAAGAATGTAAGATGCCCGGTGGAATTATCCACTTATTTCCGTATCAATGCCGGGGAAACAGGTCAGTTTGAGCGTACCTTGATAGTAGCTGACGAAGGCAGTTATGTAAGTTACCTTGAAGGTTGCACGGCTCCTATGAGAGATGAAAATCAATTGCATGCCGCAGTAGTCGAAATTGTAGCTCTCGACAATGCGGAAGTTAAATATTCCACTGTACAAAACTGGTATCCGGGGGATGAAGAAGGTAAAGGCGGTATTTATAATTTCGTGACGAAGAGAGGAATCTGCAGAGGCAAGAACTCAAAAATATCCTGGACACAGGTCGAAACAGGCTCAGCCATTACATGGAAATATCCAAGTTGTATATTGCTGGGCGACAATTCGTATGGTGAATTTTATTCTGTAGCCGTCACCAATCATTACCAGCAGGCCGATACCGGCACCAAAATGATTCATATCGGTAAAAATACAAGGAGTAAAATTATCTCCAAAGGTATTTCAGCAGGTAACAGTGAAAACTCCTACAGGGGGCTGGTAAAAATCATGAAAAATGCTGAAAATGCCCGTAACTTTACACAGTGTGATTCCTTATTATTAGGAAATAAATGCGGTGCTCATACTTTTCCTTACATTGATGTCAACAATCCCACGGCTATTGTTGAACATGAAGCTACAACTTCCAAAATTGCTGAGGACCAATTGTTTTATTGCAATCAACGGGGAATAAGCACCGAGCATGCTGTGGGTTTGATTATAAATGGCTATGCCAGAGAAGTTTTGAATAAACTACCGATGGAGTTTGCCGTAGAAGCCCAAAAACTTCTTTCCATCGTTCTTGAAAACAGTGTTGGATAAATATTAAAACAAGTAAAAATGTTAAGGATTAAAAATTTACATGCAGGTATAAACGGTAATGAAATTTTAAAAGGTATAAATCTGGAAGTAAAAGCCGGTGAAATTCATGCTATTATGGGACCCAACGGCTCCGGTAAAAGCACATTGGCTTCTGTTCTTGCAGGCAGGGAAAATATTGAAGTTTATAAAGGTGAGGTCATTTACCAGGGGAAAAATCTTCTCGAAATGGAACCTGATGTCAGAGCCAAAGAAGGGATATTTCTTGCTTTTCAGTATCCTGTTGAAATACCCGGAGTCAGCATTACCAATTTTATGAAAACTGCAGTTAACGAACACAGGGAATATAAAGGATTACCGCCACTGTCTGGTGCTGAATTTTTAAAGTTTATGCGGGAAAAACAGGCTTACGTTGAATTGAATGCTGAACTGGCAAGCAGGTCGGTCAATGAAGGTTTTTCGGGTGGTGAAAAAAAAAGAAATGAAATTTTTCAGATGGCCATGCTGGAACCCAATCTGGCCATACTTGACGAAACCGATTCGGGTCTTGATATTGATGCTTTGAAAATCGTAGCCAATGGAGTGAATAAACTCAAAAACGAAAACAATGCTTTCATTGTCATTACCCATTATCAGCGCTTGTTGAATTTTATTGTACCCGATTTTGTTCATATCCTTTACAAGGGTCAGATAGTTAAATCCGGTCCCAAAGAATTAGCACTCGAACTTGAAGAAAAAGGCTACGACTGGTTAAAAAATTAAAAAAATGACAATTTCAACAGAGAAATTATCTCTTGAACAACAATTATTGCAGGATTATTTTCGGAACGAGGATATTTACATCAAAAACTTTCCTGGTTTTGTTGGCAAATTGAGAAAAGAATCAGTAAATAAATTTTTAAAAACGGGCATACCTTTACAGGGAAATGAAGAATGGAGATTTACACCTATCCGGAAAAAGATAGCTGATTGTGGCAAATTGTATCCTTTTCTTAACCAGCCCGAAGAAATCAACAAACCTGTAGAAGAAGTATTTCGATGTTCTATAACGGAGCTGGATACCTATGATACCGCTTTGATAAACGGGTGGTTTCCACATACTTTAAATGCTTCCATGACTTTGGATGAGGGTGTAAAATTAAGTTCTATTCAAAATGCATTCAATGAATATCCGGAGCTTATGGAACAATACCTTGGAAAAATAGCCCCGGATGATTCCGGTCCTTTCAGTGCCTTGAATGATGTATATTTTCAGGACGGCTTATTCATTTATTTTCCGGAAGGAACCCATTCGGAAAAAGCCATACAGATTATTGAAATTATTACCGGTGCTGCAAAAAGTTTTTTTACACCTTTTGTTCATTTCAGAATACTGGTTGTCATGGGCGCTCACTCCCGGGGTAAAATTGTTATATGCGACCATACGCTGACCCCGGATACCAGTTTTTCTACCTCTGTAGTGGAAATAGTTGCAGAAAAAAATGCAGAGCTGGAAATTGTCCGTGTACAGAACCAGAATGATAATGCCATTCAGGTTTCAGGTTTATACGCAAAACAATTGGAAGGAAGTAAAATACATAGTTCTACCATCACATTAAACGGAGGATTTTTAAGAAACAATCAAATCATAGATTTGAACGAGCCCCATGCAGAAGTTTATATGAGTGGAGCATATCTTGCAGACCGTCAGCAGCATATTGACAATCATACTTTCATCAGACACAATGCCCCCGAATGCCATAGCGATGAGCTTTTTAAAGGCATACTGGACGACAGTGCACACTGTGTTTTTAAAGGTCTGATTAAGGTGGAAAAAGATGCCCAGCTCACGCAATCGTATCAAAAAAACAACAACTTACTTCTGACCGATAAAGCTGTTATTAACACCCTGCCCCAGCTTGAAATTTATGCTGATGATGTAAAATGCAGCCATGGTGCAACGGTGGGTTATCTGAATGAAGAAGAAATGTTTTACCTGGTTTCAAGAGGAATTAATAAAAAAGAAGCCAGACTAATGTTGATGAATGCTTTTGTCAGTGAAATTATTCAAAAAATTTCTGTTAAAGAATTACGGGATCGAATAGCTCTTCTGGTCAACCAGCGCATACGCGGGCAGTTGACATACTGTACCAGCTGTGTTTTAAGATGCCAGGAACTTTAGTTTATACCTTTTTATCTCTTCCGGTCAGAGCTGAATGAATTTTTGTAATTTAGCCAGCTGGTAAATGCATAAATTATGAATATAAAATGGATATTATTACCGGCTGTTATCATTTTTCTTGCCGGATGTTCACATCAGGAACAGAAAACGGAAAAGACTGTTGCTGAACAAGAAAGTATGGATAGTACCTGGATTAAAGCCAGAGGCAAACTTACTGCCGAAGTGCTCTGGAAGTTTGGCCGGCTCAGTGATATCCGTCTTTCACCCGACCATAAAAAAGTTCTTTTCGGTGTCACTTTTTATAATCTGAAAAAAAACAGCGGCAACAGAGACCTGTATATTCTGAACCTGGAATCGAAGGAAACAAAAAAACTTACTTCATTTGAAGGATCGGAATGGAATGCTGTCTGGCGTCCCGATGGTCAGAAAATCGCTTTTATTTCATCCATGCATGGAAAATCTGTGGTTTATGAAATCAATCCCGATGGAACGGATACGGTTTGTATTTCCGGATATTCAAGAGATATCACGGGCTTTATGTATGCACCCGATATGAAACATGTTTTGTTTATTTCGGCTGTAAAACTTGATAAAAGCCCTGATGAAATTTATCCTGATTTACCTGAAGCCAGAGTTCGTATTATTGATGATTTGATGTACAGACACTGGGATCAGTGGCATGATTACACCTACAATCACATATTTGTTGCTCCGTATAATGATGGCAGCATAGGGGAAGCCAGAGATATTATGGAAGGTGAAAAATATGATTGCCCTATGAAGCCATGGGGCGGAATGGAACAGATAGCCTGGAGTCCGGATGGAAAAACCATTGCCTATACCTGTAAAAAACTTTATGGCAAAGAATATTCTTTAAGTACAAACTCTGAAATTTATCTTTATAATCTCGAAAATGGACAAACTACCTGCCTTACAGAAAATGGTTTTGAAGGATACGACCAGGACCCGGTCTTTTCACCGGATGGAAAATGGCTTGTTTTCCGGAGTATGGAAGAAGATGGTTTTGAGTCTGACAAAGACCGTATTATGGTTTATCATTTTGAAACAGGTGAATTTAAAGACTATTCCGAAAATTTTGACCAGAGTTCTTCTCATTTCGTATGGACGGCCCGGAGCGATGGTTTTTATTTTATCAGCGGTATCCATGCTACTTATCAGATATATTACCTTGACCTTGCCAGCGGAAATATCCGTCAAATCACCCGGGGATGGCACAATTACCAGAGCATTGAAAACGGTGGTGATTTTCTGATTGGAACAAAAATGAGTATGAGCATGCCAACGGAAATCTTCTCCATCAATCCCCGGAGCGGAGAAGAAACTCAACTTAGTCATGTCAATGACTTTGTATTTGAGCATATTAAAATGGGTCAAGTAAGAAAAAGATGGGTAACTACTACCGATAACAAACAAATGCTTGTCTGGGTTATCTATCCCCCCGATTTTGACTCTACCCGGAAATATCCTGCTTTGTTATACTGTCAGGGAGGGCCACAGAGTGCAGTAAGTCAGTTTTTCAGCTATCGCTGGAACTTTCAAATTATGGCTGCCCATGATTATATTGTTGTAGCACCCAACAGACGGGGCTTACCTACTTTTGGTCAGGAATGGAATGACCAGATTAGCGGAGATTATGGCGGACAAAACATGAAAGATTATTTAAGCGCCATTGATGATGTAGCCCGTGAACCTTATGTAGACAAAGAACATCTGGGTGCCGTTGGTGCCAGTTATGGCGGTTATTCGGTTTTCTGGCTGGCAGGCCATCATGAGGGAAGGTTCAAAGCCTTCATTGCTCATTGTGGCATTTATAATTTCGAAAGCATGTATGCCAGCACCGATGAATATTGGTTTGTAAACAAAGACATGGAAGGCCCATACTGGCAAAAACCCAGACCAAAGAGCTATGATTTTTCACCCCATCTTTATGTACAGAACTGGGATACTCCCATTTTAATAATTACAGGTGAAAACGATTTCAGAATTCCTTATACACAGAGTCTGGAAGCCTTTAATTCAGCGATATTGAACAATGTAAAAGCCCGTTTACTTGTGTTTCCGGATGAAACACATTTTGTTACCCAACCTCAGAATGCCGTACTCTGGCAGAGAGAATTTTTTAACTGGCTTGATACCTATTTAAAACCCTGATGTTTAGATGGCTTTATCATAGGAGTTATTATGTTTATTATTTCTGGGGCTGGGCTGTCTTTATTCTTATTTCTTATTTAATCCCGAATTTTACACCAGACAGCCTGAAAATTAAAGAGCTGCATTTTGAAATAAGGCTGGATTATATAGCCCATTTTATGGTATTTTTTATCTGGACTTTTCTTTTTCTAATCTGGAAATGGCCCGTACTTCGCACCAAAAGGCTGATGCCGGTAATTGTTTACGGACTGGCTGGCTTTTGCTTCTCCGCTTCCATAGAAGTTCTCCATCTCATTATTCCTGACCGTACTTTTAACCCTATGGATATGATATCCAATTCATCCGGTTTTACTGCTGGTCTCATTTTCGTTATTTTTATTTCTTTTAATGGAAGGTCAGGTAAATGGGCGAATTTTCTGAAACAATTTGGTTAAATGGTGAGATTCATGAATAAAATCAATTATGTTTCATATGATTCATTGAGCGAAGACGAAAAAAAACTTTTGCAGAAGGCTATAATGGTGCTTGATAACTCCTATTCTCCCTATTCGAATTACCCCGTAGGAGCAGCTTTGATGACAGAAGACAATAATATTTTTGCAGGGACCAATGTTGAAAATGCTTCGTACGGTCTGTCAACCTGTGCAGAAGTGGGTGCCATTCAATCAGCTGTGGCGCACGGCTACCGGAATTTTAAAACTATAGCCATAGTGGCCGGATTAAAAGGACAAAAACAATTGCCTACCCCCTGTGGACGATGCAGGCAATGGATTCAGGAATTTTCAGAAATCCCTCCCCGGGATATTCAAGTTATTATGGCAAACCGGGACTTGACTGTTGTGGGAAAAGCCGGTATTTATGATTTATTGCCTGAACCTTTCGGCTCAGATAACCTTCAGGAAAAATGATGAGAATTTTAAAGACTTATATCCACTATCTTTTTCTGATTATAGCTTTACTTTCATATAAACATACAGTTGCCCAGACTCCCATTACCGACATTACTTTCTGGGAAGTGTATGCTAAAGATTATAATATCGTTTCCGTAGCTGCAGATACGGGTGTTTTAACCGATGAAATTGCTGCTTTTCTTTTGAATGATAATGTTACTAACGATTTAAAAGCGGCTATTATCAATGCGCTTTCATTTGACCTGGAAGAAAAATATAACAGCATTGAATTTTTGAAAAAACTGAAGATTAAAAAAGGCCTTAGCCCAGACGATTATTTACCTCTTGATTCCATGAATGCTTCCGAGCTTTTTTGTTACGCCTATCTTAAACTTATGGATAATTATTTTGAATACCAATCTATGATACCAGTTTTCAAGCTTGCCCTTGAAAAAGATCCAAGGGATTGTGCCATCAACTTTGGTTATACACTGGTGACCATGCAATATGATTTCTGGCAAAGGCGCTGCCAGGCGGTTACATCTTTACAGCTCTTTTTAAATTCTTTCGATTATTTTGTTTCTCCTTTTTTTCCCGGGGTTCGAAAACTCCTGGAAAAATATTATAAACAGATTAAAGAAGGCTGCACAGAATAATATCCTCAGTGCGATTTACTTTTCAGTGAAAGTTTTCTATAAAAGTAAATAACTCCAGCCAGAACAAAAAGCGAAATAAACTGTGAGTGTGATAATATCCCTTCGATAATAAAACCACGCTCATAATCTCCTCTGTAGATTTCAATGATGCTTCGTCCGATGGCATAAAGA
>CAYNBC010000115.1:0-7392 GCA_964395255.1 uncultured Sphingobacteriales bacterium
GATTATTCTTTTTTATATACATTTGAGTTAATGGGTAATCAGGGGGCGGAATGTTAATTATTTATTTATTAATTGGAGCCAGTTTATTTCTGGCGTTAATATTTTTAGTTGCCTACATATGGTCGGTGCGCTCGGGCCAGTATGATGACGACTATACCCCTTCCGTCCGGATTTTGTTTGATGACGAAAAAGATGAAGATTTAAAATAACAAGATATGGAACTGGAAAGATTTAGTTATGACAACAAAATTGTGAAGTATTTTGTCTGGGCAACAGTAATATGGAGTATTGTTGCGTTCATAGTTGGATTGCTGGTTGCCTTACAAATTGCATTTCCATCATTCAATCTGGGTATTGAATATACTGCTTTTGGCCGTACGAGACCTGTACATACCAATGCAGCCATTTTTGCTTTTGTGGGCAACGGCATATTTGCAGGGGTTTATTATTCACTTCAGCGCTTACTCAAAACCCGTATGTACAACGATACATTAAGCTGGATACATTTCTGGGGATGGCAGCTTATCATTGTGCTGGCAGCACTTACGCTTGTTTTGGGTTTTACCACTTCAAAAGAGTATGCTGAACTGGAATGGCCACTGGATATTTTAATTGCTGTTGTGTGGGTGGTATTTGCATGGAATATGTTTGGAACGATTGCCAGGAGAAGAATCAAACATCTTTATGTAGCTATCTGGTTTTATATCGCTACCGTAATAACGGTTGCTATATTACATATTTTCAACTCGTTGGAATTGCCTGTTTCATTTTTAAAGAGTTACCCTGTATATGCCGGGGTTCAGGACGCAGTAGTCCAGTGGTGGTATGGTCATAATGCTGTAGCATTCTTTCTGACCACGCCCTACCTTGGGTTGATGTATTATTTTCTTCCCAAGGCAGCTAACAGGCCTATTTACAGTTATAAATTATCAATATTACATTTCTGGACATTGATATTTATTTATATCTGGGCAGGGCCGCATCATTTGCTGTACCAGGCCGTGCCTGAGTGGGTACAGTCCCTGGGTGTTATTTTTTCGGTCATGTTGATTGCTCCTTCCTGGGGAGGCATGCTCAATGGTTTGATTACTTTGAGAGGTATCTGGGATAAAGTAAGGGATAGTGCTGTATTGAAATTTTTTGTTGTGGCAGTAACGGCTTACGGTATGTCTACCTTTGAAGGTCCCATGCTCTCATTAAAACCCGTGAATGCTATTAGCCATTTTACCGATTGGACCATTGGTCATGTTCATATTGGTGCCCTCGGCTGGAACGGATTTTTAACTTTTGGAATGCTTTACTGGCTGGTACCCAAACTTTTTAATACAAAACTTTATTCTGAAAAACTGGCTAACACTCATTTCTGGATAGGTACTCTGGGGATTATCATTTATGCAGTTCCGATGTATTGGTCGGCATTTACACAAAACCAGATGTGGAAAGCATTTAATGAAAACGGAATGCTGGCCTATCCCAATTTTCTGGAAACTGTTACCCAGGTAATTCCCATGTATGTTACACGATTTATAGGAGGATTACTCTACTTTGCTGGTGCCATTCTGATGGTTTATAATCTGGTAAAAACAGCACGGGCAGGTAGTTTTGTTGCCAATGAAGAAACACAGGCACCTCCTTTGCTGGCGGACAAAACCCCTGAAGCTGTTAGCGGTCATAAATGGCTTGAAAGAAAACCCGTACAATTTACCATTGGAGCCACCATAGCTGTTTTGATTGGAGGAATTGTACAGATAGTGCCTCTGCTGGCGGTGAAATCCAATATACCTACTATAGCGACTGTAAAACCCTATACTCCCCTGGAACTGGAAGGACGCGATGTTTATATTTCAGAAGGTTGTTATACCTGCCATTCTCAGCAGGTAAGACCATTCAGGGCAGAAACCGAACGCTATGGTGAATATAGCAAACCCGGTGAATTTGTTTATGACCATCCCTTTTTATGGGGCTCAAAAAGAACAGGTCCTGATCTGGCCCGTGCAGGGGTTATTAAAAATGGTAAAATGTACAAATCAGCAGCCTGGCATTTCCGCCATTTTGAAAACCCCAAGAATATTGAACCTAAGTCCATTATGCCAGCATATCCATGGTTGATAACCAAAAAAGTAAACCTTTCGCGTACACCGAAAAAGATTAAAGTAATGAGAAAATTGGGTGTACCTTATCCCGAGGGTTATGAAGACCAAGCAGTTGATGATTATCTGGCTCAGGCCAATTCCATTGTCGAAGAACTTGCTGGCAATGGAATTAAAATTGAACCGGATAAAGAAATCATTGCCCTTATTGCTTACTTGCACCGCCTGGGTAGAGACATCAGTGAACAAACGGAAGAAAATGTTGAAGAACCCATCACCATGCCTTCTCCGCCTTTAACATCGGAGGAAGAATTAGCAGAAGGAAAAGAAATTTTTACCACTAACTGCGCTGCCTGCCATGGACCTCAGGGACAGGGTAATCAAATTGGTCCCAACCTTACGGATGAATACTGGTTACACGGAGGTAGTAATGATGATATTTACAGAGTTATCAGCGAGGGTGTCATTGAAAAAGGAATGCAGGCATGGAAAAATATCCTCACGCCCGACCAGCTACTGAAAGTTACTAGTTATGTAATCAGCATACAGGGTACAAATCCACCTGATGCAAGAGAACCTCAAGGTGAACTTTTTAAACGCAATTAACATGAAAATGCTTGAACCTTATTTGAACCAGGTTTACGGAGTAGATTTATTTTCTGCTTTTTCACTGTTGATTTTTATGGCAGTATTTGTCTGGCTGGTGGTATGGGTATGGAAAACAGATAAAAATTTTATTCATTTTATGAAAAATTTACCGGTTGAGGAAGATTCAAAACCTCAAACGGATATTAAAAAAGAATAAATTATGGCACAGGATGTTGAAAAAAATGAAAAACAGATACTGAACGAAGAAGAAGAAAAACTATTACTGGACTATGATTTTGACGGTATAAAAGAGTTTGATAACCCACCTCCTCCCTGGTTAATGATTTTATTTTATGCGACCATCTTTTTTTCAGCCATTTATTATGTAAATATGCATGTGTTCAAAACGGGACTCACTCAGGAAGAACGCTATGAAAGGGAAATGGAAAAAGCTCGGGCTACTTTTGTATCGTCACAAACAAACATAACACAAGAAACGGTTGCTATGGAGCCACTTACAGATGAAGCTTCATTAAAAGAAGGTGAAGAAATATATATTTCCCATAATTGTGCAGCTTGCCATGGACAAAATCTGGAAGGTTTGATTGGCCCTAATCTTACCGATGAATACTGGATACATGGTAACAAGGTAGAAAACCTTGTGGATATAATTTCGAACGGAAATATACAGAAAGGCATGACGCCCTTCAAAGATCAAATGACCACGGAAGACATGGTTAAAGTGGCAAGTTTTATACTCAGCAAGCAGGGCTCCAATCCTCCTAATGCCAAAGCACCGGAGGGAGATAAATACTGAGCATTAAATTTTGATATTTTTAAATTCTGTGATGGTTTGAACAATATCATCAGAGGTAAAAACTGCATTGCCCGCTACAAGAACATTTGCACCAGCCTTGAGAATTGATGGTGCGTTGTTAAGATTTACGCCTCCGTCAACTTCCAATAAGCATTGAGGATTGTATTCATCAAGTAGTTTGCGGGCATGCTCTATTTTTTTAAGAGAAGAAGTAATAAATTTCTGGCCTCCGAAACCCGGATTAACAGACATGACTAATAGCAAATCGATATCTTCAACAATGGATTCGAGTAATTGTATGGAAGTATGTGGATTTAGTGCTACTCCGGCCTTACAACCCATTTCTTTGATTTGCTGGATAACCCGGTGTAAATGGGTAACTGCTTCGATATGAACGGTAATGGAATAGGCGCCATGCTCAGCAAAACGATGAATATAATGTTCTGGGTGAGCTATCATCAAATGTACATCCAGGGGTTTCAGGCTGAGTTGTTTTATGGCTTTGATTACCGGAAAACCAAAAGAAATATTGGGAACAAAAGCACCATCCATGATATCCAGATGTAGCCAATCAGCAGCACTATTGTTTATTTGACGGATTTGCTGTTGCAAATTCCCGAAATCAGCAGAAAGCAGAGAAGGAGCCAGGATAAAACTCATGGTCTTCTCCTTTGACTCGTTCTGGGTCTGTTAGAAGGAGGATATTCGCGCTTCAAAAGAGCTTTACGCGATAATTTGGCTTTACCGGTTCTTCGGTCAATACTGATTAATTTCACTTCAATGATATCACCTTTTTTTACCATTCTGTTGGTAACTTCATTCCGGTTCCAGCTGTATTCCGAGTTATGAAGCAGGCCTTCATGATTGGGTAAAAATTCAAGAAATGCTCCGAAATCAACTACACTTTTAACTTTGGCTTTGTATACTTTTCCGATTTCGGGTTTTTGTACCAGTCCTTTTATCCATTCTATGGCGGTATTCATGCTTTCTTTATCGTTGGAAGAGACTTCTACAATGGCTTTCCCTTCTTCATCCTGGTCAATAGTTATAATGGTACCGGTTTCAGATTGAATTTCCTGTATGGTTTTACCTCCTGTGCCAATAACAGCACCCACCATATCGGAATCAATTTCGAAGCGGACAATGCGTGGAGCGTGGGGTT
Source organism: uncultured Sphingobacteriales bacterium (assembly GCA_964395255.1). Taxonomy (GTDB): domain Bacteria; phylum Bacteroidota; class Bacteroidia; order CAILMK01; family JAAYUY01; genus CAYNBC01. The sequence goes on from CAYNBC010000115.1 coordinate 4,658, forward strand.
TGTAATCGGGCCGGGGCTCGCTGATAACAGCTTTCATTTTTTCAAGAATGTGCAATCTGCCATCCTTTGCCTGGTTTAAGGCTTCTTCAAGAATGGTATAAGACAGACCATCAATTTTAATGTCCATCTGGCAGGCGGTGATGCCTTTTTCGGTACCTGTTACTTTAAAATCCATATCTCCGAGATGGTCTTCATCACCAAGAATATCGCTGAGAATGGCATATTTACCACTTTCGTTGTCGATAATCAAACCCATGGCAATACCTGAAACAGGTGCTTTGATTTTAATTCCGGCATCCATAAGAGCCAGAGTCCCTGCACAAACGGTAGCCATACTCGAACTGCCGTTGGATTCAAGAATATCGGAAACAACACGAACCGTATATGGATTTTCATCTTCAGAAGGCATAACTGCTTCCAGCGCTCTTTTTGCGAGGGCACCATGACCGATTTCCCGTCTTCCGGGCCCTCTGTTGGGGCGAACTTCTCCTGTGCTGAAAGGCGGGAAATTATAGTGCAAAATAAACTTATCGTATCCCTGAAATACAGCTCCGTCAACCATTTGCTCATCGAGTTTGCTGCCAAGCGTTACGGTTGTGAGCGATTGGGTTTCACCGCGTGTAAACAGGGCAGAACCATGAGCAGCAGGCAGGCAATCCACTTCGCAATAGATAGGTCTGATTTCATGGGTTTTTCTACCGTCAAGGCGGATACCTTTTTCCAGAATTACTTCACGGATAACGCTTTTCTTAACCTTTTCGAAATATCGTTTATGATAAAATAAATGTTCGAGCTCTTCTTCACTCAATTGTGCATGATATTCGTTCCAGAGTTGATTGAACAATTGAGTTCGTTCTTGCTTGGCGGTAGGTTTTAAAGCTATTTCCCGGATTTTGTCGGAGAAATGATTTTTTACTTTGTTGTAAATGTCTTCATTTTCTTCAACAGGGCTAAAAGGTCTTTTAGGTTTACCGGCTTCTTCAGCCATTTCTTTCTGAAATCTGCATAATTTTTTAATGGATTCGTGGGCAAATTTGAGGGCTTCAATCATTTCCTGTTCACTTACTTCTTTCATTTCGCCCTCAACCATATTCAGGTCTTTTTCAGTACCAGCAACGATAATGTTAATATCAGCCCTTTCAAGCTCGTCTTTATAAGGATTGATTTTGAGCTCGCCATCAATACGGGCTACCCGTACCTGAGCCACCGGACCGTTAAAGGGAATATCCGATAAAGTAATAGCGGATGAAACGGCAACAGCCACAAGGCTATCGGGTAATATATTTTCATCAGAACTAACCAGGTAAACCATAACCTGGATTTCGGAATAGTAGTCATCGGGAAATAAAGGTCTGATAGAACGGTCGCACAAACGGGAAATTAAAATTTCATAGTTGGATAGACGAGCTTCTCTTTTATTAAACCCACCGGGTATCCGTCCGGAAGCAGCAAATTTTTCCTGATAGTCAACTGTTAATGGTAAGAAATCAGCCCCTTCACGAGGTTCCTTCGGGCTGACCACCGAAGCAAAAAGCATGGTTTTTCCCATGGTCAGCATAACTGCTCCATCAGCCTGACGGGCATATTTTCCGGTTGAGATTTTGAGTTCTTTGCCATCATCAAACCGGAATACTCTGGTATATTCATTAAACATACTCTCTTAATTTAATAATAAAAAGAGGCGATTTTGAATCGCCCCTTTATTTTCTGATTTCCAGTTTGCTAATAATTGCCCTGTATCTTTCAATATCTACCTTTTTCAGATAATTGAGCAGTCTTCTTCTTTTTCCTACCAGACGCATCAGTCCTGTCTGGGTTGAAAAATCTTTTCTATGTTTTTTTAAATGCTCGGTAAGATGCTTAATCCTATAAGTCAATAAAGCAATCTGACTCTCAGGGCTGCCTGTATCGGCTTCCGAACTTCCATAAGTTTTAAAAATTTCTTTCTTGTCTTCTTTTGTTAAATACATAAATACCCTATTTTTTTGACTTGCAAAATTACTACTAATAAATTGAATGAAAAGTAAAAATTTAATTATTAATGTATTGGGTATAAAAATTTTTTAGCAACGTACTCTTTCACAAACCTGTCTGTCCATACTCCATCAGATCGGGCATCATAATTTCCACACACTTTGATGCCTTCCCATGGGCATTTACCGGTAATTGCATCCGAACATTGCATATTGAAAATCACAAAACATTCGGAAACTCACTCTATCACAAAGCTTTATTCAAGAAAGTTATTTAAAATTTATGTTTATATTTACTTAAAAATTGCACTATGGAAACTCAAGAACTCAAATCGCAATTTGGAATTTTGCGGGGTACATTTTTTATGTTACTGGCGTCTCAGCTACTATTTCTGATTATCTGTTCGGTGGTTGTTTTTACAAATGCATATCATGTTTCGCAAACAACGGAAAATATTTTTCTATATCTGGTGCCCATTATCAGCCTGGGCTCATTGCTGGCAGGGTTTATCGTTTATTCATACCGTCATAAAATGAAAGATCCTTCAGCCCAACCTGAGGAGCGTTTACGAAAATATATGATACACTCGATATTGAAACTGGCTTTTTTTGAAGGAGCTGCTTTTATGTGTATGCTTGCTTTTCTTGTAACGGGAGAATTGATTTATTTTTATTCTACTTTGCTGATAATGTTTATTTATGTTATATCCATTCCACGATTTAAAAAATTTGAGGCAGAATTATCTCTGAATGAATAAAAAT
>CAYNBC010000116.1:0-7299 GCA_964395255.1 uncultured Sphingobacteriales bacterium
TCCCAGAATACTCAAATTAAACAGATAGCTCGGGTCTTTCAATAAAATTTTATTCAAATAACTCTTGCTGTTGTTTTTCCATTGAAAATCAATGGTTGAATCAACCAGTGAAATGTTGATAATTTTTTTCAGATAATCAAAAGCAAGATATTGGCTATACATGATTTCGGGAGTAGACGAGAGAAGAATAACGGTATGACCTTTATCTTTTAATTCGCTTAAAATAAATCCCAGTTTTTCAACATTTCTTTCATCCTCAGGGCTAAGAAGGTAATTCCCGAGGTCGTAAAACCGGGTTGCCATCTCGTTCTGGGAATAGCCATACAGAATTTTCCTGACAAAGGTTAAAAAACTACTTTGCTCCTGTCCCGTAATGCCTATCATTATCAAAGAAGGTTCTTCGGGTTCAGGAAATTGCTTTGCAGTATGTATCTGTACTTTGTGTATCCAGCTGTCATCAAAAAACGTTTCCGGAATAGCTTTTTTGTCGAGGGGAATAAAATATTCTTTGATTATCATCTTGCCATCTTTGGGTCAAAAATAACATGGCTTTTACCAGATAAAATGTCTAATTATACACATATTGTGGCTTGATGCATTATACGGCAATGAATTGATTTATCTTTGCATTGAAGTAAAAACCATGATTTTATTAACTGGAGCAACAGGTTTTCTGGGTAAATACATATTAAGTGCACTTCTGCATAAAGGCGAAGAAGTCAAAATCATTAGCAGAAAAAGGCCGGAAGAAACCATCCCATCTTTATCTTCCTTTATTTCTGCCGATTTGATGAGAAGGGTGCAATGCATTCAGGCTGATATAACGGAGATGAGTTCATTGAGTTCATGTCTGGATGATGTAGATGAAGTAATTCATGCTGCAGCCAAAGTTTCATTTCAGGACTCAGAAAGGGAAGATATTTATAAAACAAACATTACCGGCACGAAAAATCTTTTGGGTTTATGTTATGAAAAAGGTATCAAAAGGTTTCACTATGTCAGTTCCATTGCTGCTCTGGGCAGAGCACACAACCATGTGATTGATGAATCATTTACGGAAGAAAGACAGGAATTCTCAAGCGATTATTCCCGGAGTAAATATGACGCTGAGAAAATCGTAAGAGAGTATTATCAAAAAGGTTTGACAGGAATTATCATCAATCCGGGTGTCATTCTTGGCCCTGTAAGTAATCAGCACTTTATAACAGACATTCTGGAATGGGCCAAAAAAGGTGTAAAATTTTTTCCGTCTGGTATCAATGGATATGTTGATGTCAGGGATACTGCGGACATTCTGATAAGATTAAGAGAAAAACCGGAATATTATAATCAGCGCTTTGTGGTTGTGGCGGAGAATGTTAGCTACAAAAAGTTGTTTGAGTGGGTATGCAGCGAACTGGATGTACCCGCTCCTGTTTTTAAAGTGGGTAAAAGTGCCGCATGGATAGCTTTGCTTGCTGATTCAATAAGAAGCTTTCTGACAGGCACAAAAAAAATAATTACACCTGATCTGGTAAGATTGGTTACTTCGCAATATCTTTATGATAACAACAAGATTAAAAGCTGCTTGAATTATTCCTTTATTCCTGTGGAAAAGTCGGTAAAAGACATGATAAAAGCCTGGAAAGATTCGCGAAATGAAATTTAAACTCCATAGTAAATACACGCCCAGCGGGGACCAGCCTGAAGCCATTGAAAAACTGGTAAAAGGACTGGAACAGGGAGAAAAATACCAGACATTACTTGGAGTTACAGGCTCGGGCAAAACATTTACGATGGCTTCCATCATTGAAAAAATAAACAGACCAGCTCTGGTGCTTTCTCATAATAAAACCCTGACGGCCCAGCTTTATGGTGAGTTCAAGCAATTTTTTCCGGAGAATGCCGTGGAATATTTTGTTTCCTATTATGATTATTATCAGCCTGAAGCTTACATCCCCGTGACCAATACATATATCGAAAAAGACTTAAGCATCAATGAAAAAATTGAGCGACTGAGATTAAAAGCCACCTCTTCGTTGCTTAGCGGTAGGAGGGATGTTATTGTAGTGGCAAGTGTTTCCTGCATTTATGGTATTGGTAATCCTGAAACTTTTAAAAATGCAACAGTTTATGTAGAAAAAGGGCAAATGGTAATGCGCAAATCATTTCTTATGGAGCTTATCAATGCCCTTTATGTACGAACGCATTCTCAGGTCTCGCCTGGCACTTTCCGGGTTGCTGGCGATGTAGTGGAAATCATGCCTTCTTATTCCGATTTTTCTTACCGGATTATTTTTTTCGGGAATGAAGTGGAAGAAATTGAGTTACTGGAACCTTCAACTGGAAAAGTACTGGACAAGCCGGATGTAGCTGTTATTTTTCCTTCCAATTTGTTTGTTACTCCTCCCGATATGCTTGATGTCATTATCAGCGAAATCAAACTGGATCTGTTCAGGCAGATTGAATATTTTGAATCGCAGGGAAAAATGCTGGAAGCCCGGAGAATTGAAGAAAGGGTCAATTATGACCTTGAAATGATAAAAGAACTGGGATATTGTTCAGGTATTGAAAACTATTCCCGCTACTTTGACAGAAGAAATCCCGGACAACGACCGTTTTGCCTTCTTGATTATTTCCCCCCCGACTACATAACCTTTATCGATGAAAGTCATGTAACCGTTCCCCAGATCCGGGGAATGTATAGTGGTGATATTTCGCGTAAAAAAACACTGGTTGAATATGGTTTCCGCCTGCCAGCAGCCCTGGACAACCGGCCTTTGAATATGGAGGAATTTGAAAGCCTGCAGAATCAGGTCATTTTTGTAAGCGCTACTCCGGGTGACTATGAACTTGAAAAATCGGGTGGAGTTGTTGTTGAGCAAGTGGTAAGACCAACGGGCCTGTTAGACCCTGAAATTGAAGTCAGACCCAGTACTTATCAAATTGATGATTTGCTGGCAGAAATCAAACAAAGAGTAGCCCGAAATGAAAGGATACTTGTAGTAACCCTGACCAAAAGAATGTCGGAAGAACTGAGTAAATATTTGCTCAATCTAAACATTCGTGCGCGGTATCTTCATTCTGAAATAGATACAATAGAAAGAATTGAAATATTGAGGGATTTACGGCTGGGTAAATTTGATGTTCTGGTAGGTATCAATTTGCTCCGCGAAGGCCTGGATTTACCTGAAGTATCGCTGGTGGCCATTCTGGATGCCGATAAAGAAGGATTTTTAAGAAGTGAAACCTCACTGACACAGATTGCTGGAAGAGCAGCCCGTCATTCCGAAGGAAAAGTAATTATGTATGCCGACAGACTAACGGGCTCGATGGAAAGAACCATTCGGGAAACTAACCGCAGAAGAGCCAAACAGAAAGCTTTTAATGAAAAATACGGTATTACTCCGAGAACCATTAAAAAATCGGTACGGGAAATTCTTGACCAGACTCGGATTGCCAGTGTTGATGCAGAATATGAACCAGAACAGGAGTCTGAAGCTTCCCTTGTGGCCGACCCTGTGGTAGGATATATGAACAGAGAAGAACTTGAAAAAGCCATTCGCGACACTGAAAGCAAAATGAAAGAAGCCGCTAAAAATCTTGAGTTTATTCTGGCAGCCCGTTACAGGGACGAAATAAATGAACTGAAAAAAATCCTTCATACACGATTTTAGCAACTACAATTAAATTCCATTCATTTTATATTCAACCTTCAATTTATTCCAGAATATTATAGATTTGTGCTTTCTCAAAATAATGGTTTAATAATTTTAAAAGAATAAAAACTAAGAGATATGGCAAGAAGAACAATCATTATGGGAGCAGCTGGAAGAGACTTTCATAACTTTAATGTATTTTTCAGAAATAATCCTGATTATAAAGTAGTTGCATTTACAGCGACTCAAATACCGCACATTGATGATAAAAAATATCCTGCTGAACTGGCAGGTAAGGATTTATATCCCGATGGCATTCCTATTCGTCCTGAAGCTGAGCTGAAAAGCCTGATTGAAAAAGAAAAAGTAGACCTTGTTGTGTTTGCTTATTCTGATGTACCTTATGAAAGGGTTATGCATAATGCTGCTATAGCCAATGCAGCCGGTGCAGATTTTATGCTGATGGGCGCTGACAACACTACTCTTGAAACCGAAAAACCCGTTATATCGATTTGTGCTTCCAGAACGGGATGTGGAAAATCCCAGACCACTCGAAGGGTTATGGAAATCCTGAATGCACGAGGCATTAAGGCCGTTGCCATCCGGCATCCTATGCCTTACGGTGATTTGATTGCACAGAAAGTTCAGAGATTCGCTGAAATTGAGGACCTGGCAAAACATAAATGCACCATTGAAGAAATGGAAGAATATGAACCCCATATTACACGGGGAAATGTAATTTATGCTGGTGTGGATTATGAAGCCATTTTAAGGGAAGCAGAAAAAGAAGCTGATGTTATAGTCTGGGATGGAGGTAATAATGATATTCCTTTTTATCGTTCTACCACCAAAACCATAAAAATTGTTGTGGTTGACCCACTTCGTGTCGGGCATGAAATGGCTTATTATCCCGGTGAAACCAATGTCCGTATGGCTGACATTGTTGTTATCAACAAGATTGATTCAGCCAATCTGGATGATATTGCAGAGTTAAGGGAAAACATTAAAATGTTGAATCCTACTGCAAGAATTGTTGAAGCTGCATCGCCACTCACTGTTGACCAACCTGAGTTGATTGAAGGCAAAAGAGTGCTGGTCGTTGAAGATGGCCCCACTCTGACTCATGGTGAAATGGACCTGGGTGCCGGTGTGGTGGCAGCTATGAAATTAGGTGCTGCTGAGCTGATTGACCCCAGACCTTATGCTGTTGGTGAAATTGTTGAAACTTTTGAAAAATATCCTGATATTGGAATTTTACTTCCGGCTATGGGTTATGGCGAGCAACAAATGAAAGACCTTGAAGAAACCATCAACAAAACCGATTGTGACCTTGTAGTTATTGGTACTCCCATTGATTTAAGGAGAATTATAAATATCAATAAACCTGCTGTCAGGGTGCTTTATGACCTTCAGGAAATTGGTAAACCCACGCTGGACGATTTGATTCAATTGTAATTGTTTTCAATACAAAGAAGAGCTGAAAGCTCAGGATTGAAACTGATAAAATATAAAATATGAAAAAGCTGGCCGTAGTAGCCTTTGGTGGGAATGCCCTCCTCAGAAGCGGAGAAGAAGGAACCATTGAACAACAGGAAAGAAATGCCTACCAAACCTGTGAACGATTACTTGCCCTGATTAACCGCGGTTATGACCTGATAATAACCCATGGAAACGGTCCTCAGGTAGGTAATATTTTACTTGCCAACAGTGCCGGAAAACAGGTTCACGGATTACCGGAAATGCCACTGGATGTGTGTGTTGCCTATTCTCAGGGATTCATTGGCTATGTTATTGAACAACAACTCCGAAATGTCTTTAATGAGCATGAAATAGACAAAGATATAATTACCATCATCACTCAGGTTATGGTTAACAAAGATGACCCTGCTTTCCAGAATCCTACCAAGCCTATCGGACCTTATTATACCAGAGAAGAGGCTGAAAAAATAAGCCGTGAAACAGGTGCCATTTTTCATGAAGACCCCCGTGGAAGAGGCTGGCGAAAAGTAGTGGCATCTCCTAAACCACGAATGATTACCAATGTAAAATCCATAGAAAAACTGGCCCGGGACGGTCAGATTGTTATTGCTGTGGGCGGAGGTGGAATTCCTGTTGTTTATAAAGCTGAAAATAAATTAACCGGTATCGATGCTGTCATAGACAAAGACCTGGCTTCTGCGCTTCTGGCTGCCCAGGTCAATGCTTATAAATTTTTTATTTTGACGGATGTTCCCAAAGTATATATACATTTTAATACACCCCAGCAAAAAGCCATTGATCGTATGACCATTGCTGAAGCACAACGATACCTGGATGAAGGGCATTTTGCCGAAGGAAGCATGGCTCCCAAAATCAGAGCAGCCATACGCTTTGTTAAAAGCACCGGGCGGGATGCCATTATTACCGAAACCATGAGGCTTGGTATTGATGACGGAGGAACAAGGATAACTATTGTATAACGATTTAAATGATTGCATTATGGGATATAATTTGCGAAATAGACATTTTCTGAAATTACTGGATTTCCAGCCTGAAGAAATCAAATTTTTGCTGGACCTGGCTTTTGAACTAAAGAAGGCCAAATATGCAGGTATCGAACAGCCTCGCTTAAAAGGAAAAAATATTGCTTTGATTTTTGAAAAAACATCAACACGGACACGCTGTGCCTTTGAAGTAGCAGCCTATGACCAGGGCGCTCATGTTACCTATCTGGGACCTACGGGTTCGCAGATTGGTCATAAAGAATCCATGAAAGATACAGCACGCGTTTTGGGTAGAATGTATGATGGCATTGAATACAGAGGTTTTGGTCAGGACATTGTCGAGGAGCTTGCACAATATGCCGGTGTGCCTGTGTGGAACGGTTTAACCAATGAATTTCATCCCACGCAGATACTGGCTGATTTCATGACCATGCTTGAACATTCAGAAAAACCTTTAAATAAAATCACTTTTGCCTTTATGGGCGATGCCAGAAATAATGTTGGCAATTCATTAATGGTAGGAGCAGCTAAAATGGGTATGGATTACAGAGCTATTGCTCCGCCTGAATGCCAGCCAGCTCCTGAACTGGTGGCTACCTGCAAAGAAATTGCAAAAAAAACAGGTGCCAGTATTACCATCACAGATAATCCGGATGAAGGATTACCGGGTTGTGATTTTATTTATACCGATGTCTGGGTATCGATGGGAGAACCTATGGAGCTCTGGAATGAACGCATTAAATTATTAAAACCTTATCAGGTCAATAAGGCAGCTCTTGAAAAAACAGGCAATCCACATGTTAAATTTTTGCATTGTCTTCCGGCATTTCACAACAGGGAAACAACCATAGGTGAAGAGATATATCAAAAATTTGGTCTTGATGGACTGGAAGTAACCGAAGATGTTTTTGAATCGGAAGCTTCCATTGTATTTGATGAAGCTGAAAACAGGGTTCATACCATCAAGGCTGTTATGGTGGCCACACTGGGTGATTAGGGTTATAAATAAGTGCCCTGGCGGCCCGGGAGGTTAGCTTGCATGGACGGTTTTTGTATCCCTGTCCTTGAATGACTGTGAGATAATATCGTGCCTTTCTATTTTGAACATAAAATAAAAGGGAAGAAACGGGTTCGGTACAATCGTGACTGAGGAGTTTATCCTTCACCCTTTTTTTAAC
>CAYNBC010000117.1:0-2891 GCA_964395255.1 uncultured Sphingobacteriales bacterium
ATCCTGATATGGATACACTGTAAAAATTGCGGATATGATTTTTAATAAAATATTCCTGCATGTCACCCATAAGTTTCAGGGAAAAATCGGTGCTGAAAATACATGTATTCTGAGCCTGGTCTTCTTTCAGGATATCCGCCTGAACGGTACCGCGCACTCTGGAAATCGTATCGGCTTTTATTTTTTCATAGACTTCACGGGGTAATAATTGGTCACCTGTCATTCCCAGCAGCAATAATCCAAGTCCATCATTACCCTGAGGCAGGGGGGCATTGTAAACGGGTCTTTTTGTTCCACGCTCCCTGTAAAATGCTTCAATTTTTTTCTCTACTTCCTCCACCATTCCGTTTTCCCTGATGTATATTTCGCATTCCTGGTCGATGGCTGTATTGAAGAAATAAGCCGTCATAGCAGGTGCAGGTCCGTTGATTGTCATGGAAACGGAAGTCTTGGGGTCAGTAAGCCGGAATCCTGAATACAGTTTTTTGGCATCATCCAGGCAACAAACGGATACACCGGAATTACCAATTTTTCCGTAAATATCCGGTCTTGTTTCGGGGTTTCTGCCGTAAAGTGTAACGGAATCGAAAGCAGTACTGAGTCGTTTGGCAGGCATTCCGTACGACACATAATGAAATCTTTTGTTGGTGCGCTCCGGATTTCCTTCACCGGCAAACATGCGTGTAGGATCTTCACCTTCGCGCTTAAATGGGAATACACCTGCCGCAAAAGGAAACTCCCCAGGTACATTTTCGCTGAGGGCCCATTTGAGTCTTTCTCCCCAGCTTTTGTATGAAGGCATGCATACTTTGGGAATCTTCAGGTGGGATAAACTTTCGGTATGGGTTTCAACTTTAATTTCTTTACCTCTTACCGTGTAGGTGAAAATGGGTTCTTTATATTTTTTCACTTTATGGTCCCATCCGTCAAGTATTTTTTTGCATTCCGGGTCGAGCTCGCTTTCCAGTTCCTTGTATTTTTTCTCAAGAGCTTCCCGCAGTGCATTCCCTTTATCGTCTTTCAACTCGGCCATACTTTTGTGAATGGCATACAGTCGTTCGGCCAATTCGGATTGTTCTTCTGTCCAGCGGTTGTATTTTCTGATGGCATCTGCCACTTCGGAAAGATATCGGGTGCGATGTGGTGGAATAATAAATAGTTTTTCACTCATTTCTTCCTGTACTTCCATGGTAGAATGGAAATCTTTACCGCTCTTTTCGGAAACTATTTCCATCAAAGCTTTATAGAGTTTATTTACTCCGGGGTCATTAAATTGTGAAGCAATGGTTCCGTAAACAGGCATGGTATTAAAGTCTTCATGGAAAAGCTTGTGGTTTCTCTGATATTGTTTTTTTACATCACGGAGGGCATCTTCCGCGCCCAGTTTATCGAATTTATTGATGGCAACAATATCGGCATAATCCAGCATATCAATTTTTTCGAGTTGCGTGGGTGCTCCGTATTCAGGTGTCATAACATAAAGGTAAATGTCGGAATGGTCGACAATGGCAGTATCGCTTTGACCAATGCCGGAAGTTTCCAGAATGATGAAATCAAACCCTGCGGCATCAACAATTGTCAAAGCATCTTTTACATATTTGCTTACCGAAAGATTGGATTGCCGCGTAGCCAGTGAACGCATATAAACGCGGGGATTGTTGATAGAGTTCATCCGGATTCGGTCTCCCAGCAGGGCACCACCGGTTTTTCTTTTGGAAGGGTCAACGGAAATGATAGCCAGTGTTTTTTCAGGAAAATCAATCAGGTATCTTCTGACCAGCTCGTCAATCAAAGAAGATTTACCGGAGCCTCCAGTACCTGTAATACCCAGGACCGGGGAATGGGGTTTATTATTTTGCTTCAGCTTGTCAATAAGCTCTTTCACAGAATCGGGATAATTTTCAGCGGCAGAAATCATGCGGGCAATAGCGTAATGATTTTGTGTAGAAATCTGCTGAGGTTCATCCTTGATGTCTTTGCCGGTAGGAAAATCAGATTTTTCCAGCAGATCGTTAATCATTCCCTGAAGCCCCATTTTACGGCCATCATCGGGCGAATATATCCGTGTAATTCCGTAAGCATGCAATTCTTCAATTTCGTGAGGTAAAATTACTCCGCCACCGCCACCGAAAATACGGATATGTTCACAGTGTTTTTCTTTTAGTAAGTCGTACATATACTTAAAAAACTCCATATGTCCGCCCTGATAGGAAGTAACAGCAATAGCCTGTACATCCTCCTGGATGGCAGTATTCACGATTTCCTGAACGGAACGGTCATGACCAAGGTGGATAACTTCAGCTCCGGATGATTGTAATATTCTTCTGAAAATATTAATGGAAGCATCGTGTCCATCAAAAAGAGAAGCAGCTGTTACAACACGGATATGATTTTTTGCTTTATACACTTCAGTTGTCACCATAACGATCCCTGTTTTTAAATTAGCATTGCAAAGATAGTTTTTTCAAGTTAACCCGCTTTACCACTGATGAATCAAGCCCGGATAATGGGAATATCCAGTTGTAATTTTATACCTCCTTCTGCAGGCATTAAGAGGAATGCTGCCTTTGTTTTTTGGGAATCACTATCAAGGGGTACTCTCCAAATATTCCAAAAAAACGGGAATATTTATCCTCCCATCTTTTCAGGCGTGTCAGAACTCCTCTGCCAAAAACCCATGAATTGAAATAAATTCGTAAAAATAATTTATTGGTACTTCGCCAGCAATGAAACTCAATATCTTTTGAAAAAGGAAATGATTTTTTAAACCAGCGAGGACTGTGAACATAAAAGTACAAACTGGGTTTTCTCTTCAGGAAACGAGCAGCCAGGCGTCCGGCAAAATAGCGTAGTATTCTGTATAACTGGAAAATATTCAAGCCGAGGTTCAT
>CAYNBC010000117.1:2901-7265 GCA_964395255.1 uncultured Sphingobacteriales bacterium
GCTATAATAAAACCAGTTGTAAACGATTAAAACCTTACCTCCGGGTTTTGTAACCCGGTACAGCTCTTCAACGGCCTTTTTTTGTTCGTTTTTAGGGACATGATATAAAGTATGCTGCGAAAGTGCAATGTCAACAAGATTGTCTTTCAGTGGGATGTTTGTAATGTCTGCACAAATGTAAATTCCTTTTTGTCCGGATTTTTCCATGTTTTCCCGTGCTTTAAGAAGGGCAGGAAGGGAAATATCCAGACATATCCTGTATTCAAAACCTTCGGATAGTTTTAAATATTCCGGAAGCCCTATGGGTCCGGAAGCAGCATCCAGAATGTATTTTCCTTTTTCAGGTATAAAGCGTGAGGCACGGAGTAATGAATGACTGATATATTCCCGGGTTTCGCGCCTCGTATCCAGCCATTTCCGGAAATCTGAGTATATGGCTAATCCGTCTTTGGTGTCGTACTCGATATTGGTGTAATATTCAAAAACAATTCTTTTGTCTTCAGGTTGCTGAAGTAGTTTTACATCTTCTTTTTCTTTGAGCAGAAGCGCATAGTGAATGTTGAGGAGAAAAATGTTGCTTTTAATGACTGGATAAAAGACGGTTCTAGAGCTGTCGACCAGGCCTTTTTCAAATTTCTGGAAAGCATCTTTCAATTCAGGATACTCTTCAAGATGATCCCTGTAAACGGCAATCAGTTCATTGCCGGTTAATGGGCAGCGCAATATGGACAAATCAATGTTTTCCAAGCAAGGGGCTCATTAAAAGATTTTAAATCTTAGTCAGTAATCAAACTGTTTATTTTTTGTTTTTTTTTTTTTCATATTCCCTGTTGAGGCCATCAAGAACTTCCTGAGTTAAGTCAAATTGTTCATCAGCATGCAAAATTCCGCCTCCCCGGGAAAAACCCAGAATATAGTTGTATTGGGCATAGTCTGAACTATTATATCTTTTGATATAGGCAACAATAGTATCGTACAGTGATTCTGTCATTAACTGCTCTTCACGGATTAACTCTTCACGGATATTGTTTCTGTATTCTTCAACTTTTTGCTGTTTTTCAGCAAATTGCCTTTCTGCTTCCGACTGACTGATGAGCCCAAGTTTGATTTTGGAAAGAAGATTTTTATAATCTTCTTCCAGAGCTTTCATCTTTTGAGATAACTGATATTCAGCATTGTTCTGGCGAAGTTGGAGTTTTTTCTGAAGGTCCTGAAAATATTTGTATTCGGCCAGAATAGTATCGGTATTTACAAATGCTACCCGGGCAGGTTTGATATCCCTGGGAGCACTGGCTAATGTATCTACAGAGGCAGGTTCCGATGTTATTGTTTGGGGTTTTTCTTTGTCTGTAAAATGAAGAATGTACAAAATGATGACTGCTACCAGCACTACAACATTCAGAATTAAATTCAGATTTTTCATAGTTTAAATGGTTTTAAACTGTTTTTATTCGGGGAGCAAGATACTAAAAGATAAGGAAGAACCCTCATCTGAGATATAACGGATGACTTTGAAATAATGATTGGGGTAAAAGTATGAATAAGCTCTTAACCCCAGCGATGGGATGTCAAGCTCTTCGGTACGTGTGGCAGGATAGCCCATAAAATCTTTAACAATTTGAGAGTGTTTGTTAATGATTTCAAGAGTCAACAAATTTTTTGACCTGCCTACAAGATACTTGATAAAGTCAAAATAAAATACGATTTCGCTTAATTTTTTTTCGTTTTCTTTAAGGCGGCTTTCCCATTTAAGATAACCCAGGCAAACATAACGGTTATTTATCCGGCTTGTGTCGTAAAGATAATAACGGTTGGGGTTGAATGGGTCCTGTTTAAGAAAAACCTGTCTGTTGTTTTTCAAAGCGTTCTGGCATTCTTCCACCGACATACCCAGATGAATGCCGAACACCATGATTTCGGATGAAGTTATGTTTTTGTATCTGGTAATATCGGTTTTTGTAATTTCTTTATAGGTTCTGCGGGTTTTGAATGGGTCACCGGGCAGATTAGATGTGTTTGCCCATGCGCTATAAGAAGACAGCAAAAATAAGCCAATAACAACCCGGTAAAAAAAACGCATGTGTGTTTTTTTGCAATAATAAAATTAGTTAGCCATTTCAGAGATAAATTTTATCCTCATCAACTGAATTTCTTCGCGGCTATAAACATCAGCTCCGAGTTCCTGAAGTGCAACATCGATGGAGTCTGTTTCGGCATTTCTGAAATATTCAAAAATTTCTTCCTGATATTCAGGGTCAAGGATTTCATTGATGTAATAATTCAAATCCAGTTTTGTCCCCGAGTAAACAATATGTTCAATTTCATCAAGCAATTCTTCCATGGTTAAACCTTTGGCTTCAGCAATATCTTCGAGGGCAATTTTACGGTCAATGTTCTGGATGATAAAAACTTTGTTTTTAGATTTACTGGCAACGGATTTTACAACCAGGTCATCAGGACGTTCGATTTCGTTTTCTTCCACATATTTTCTGATAATTTCCAGAAAAGTTTTACCGTAACGCTGTGCTTTGGTGGCAGATACTCCTACAATATTGGTTAGTTCTTCTTCTGTAATGGGGTATTTGATGGCCATTTCTTGCAGTGAGGGGTCTTGAAACACAATATAAGGCGGAACATTATTGATTCTGGCAATACGTTTTCTTTCGTCTTTCAACATGGCAAAAAGCGTATCATCAATGCCACCAGCGCCATTTCCGCCACTCATAACAACGGCTTCTTCATCGTCTTCGTATTCCATGCTTTCAAAGTCGGTATCTATGGCTATTTCAACGGGATAGGGCTCTTCCAGATATTTTTTCCCGGCCTCTGTTAAAGAAAGGGTTCCCATGCTTTCGATTCGGGAAAATAATAAATCATCTATAATGGCTTTTCGAATAACCGATTTCCAGAAATTAAAATCATGGTCACTGCCGGTTCCGAAATATGGCGTCTTATCGTGCTGGTATTGGGCAATTGCTTGATTGGAATTACCCACCAAAACATTGGCTATGTGTTCATACTGATGTTCTCCTTCCAGGTCGCGTATGGTTTTCAGGACAAGGACCATTTCTTTTGTAACATCTACTTTTTCTTTTGGATAACGGCAATTGCTGCACATTTTGTTTTCACGGCAATCGGGTTTGGTATATTTCTCACCAAAATAATGCAACAAAGCTTCTCTTCGACAGTTTGAATTTTCGCAGAATGCGGCCATAGCTTTCAGGAGCTGGTTGGCTTTCTCTCTTTCGTAATAGTTTTTGTCCCTGAAAAGTTTTTCCAGTTTAAGGAGGTCGTCATAGCTGTAGTAAAGGATACAATCGGACCTTAAACCATCTCTTCCGGCACGGCCGGTTTCCTGATAATAACTTTCGACCGATTTGGGTACATCAAAATGAATAACAAATCTCACATCGGGTTTGTCGATGCCCATACCGAAAGCAATGGTAGCTACAATTACATCTACCTCTTCATTGATAAAAAGGTCCTGGTTGCGGTTTCGTACGGCACTATCCATGCCTGCGTGGTATTCTGTGGCGCTGATTCCATTGATACGCAGTGTTTCGGCCAGTTCTTCAACCTGTTTACGGGTAAGGCAATAAATGATACCTGATTTACCCGGATTTCTTTTGATATATGAAACGATATCCTTAATAGCTTCTTTTTTACTTTTCTTGGGTTTTACTTCATAATAAAGATTGGGGCGGTCAAAGGAAGATTTAAAAACAGCAGCATCTTCAATATCAAGGTTTTTTAAGATATCTTCCTGAACTTTGGGCGTGGCTGAAGCGGTAAGAGCTATAATAGGTACTCTTCCAATCTGATTCACAACTTCACGGATATTACGGTATTCAGGTCTGAAATCATGACCCCATTCCGAAATACAGTGGGCTTCGTCTACTGCTACAAAAGAAACTTTTATCTGTCTTAATAATTCAATAGTACGTTCCCTGTTAAATGTTTCCGGTGCTACATAAAGCATTTTTGTATTTCCGCTCAGGACATCTTCATAAACGATTTCAGTAGCTTTTTTGGTCAGGGAAGAGTTTAGAAAATGGGCAAATCCTTTTTTAGCCCCAAAAGTTCTGATTAAATCCACCTGATTTTTCATCAAAGCAATAAGAGGCGAAATGATGACCGCTGTTCCTTCCTGTACAATGGCAGGCAATTGATAACATAAACTTTTGCCACCCCCTGTAGGCATGATGACAAAAGTATCCTTTCCTGACAAAATGCTCTCAATAATTTCTCTTTGCTGTCCTTTAAATGAATCAAATCCAAAAAATTCTTTGAGTGTTTTGTCGATATCGTAAGCTATTCCGGGTGTTGTCATTTTTTGTCTCCTGTTGTATATGATTATTTTAAGT
>CAYNBC010000118.1:0-2816 GCA_964395255.1 uncultured Sphingobacteriales bacterium
GGATTACTTCTCCTCTATCAAAGTCTATAGTTTCTGATATGTTGTTTTTAGAAATCAAAATTTATCCCATTAAACTGTACAAAATAGCTATTAAACCTATAATTGAACAGTAAAGAGCAAAATAAGAAAGTTTGCCTTTTTTCACAAGAGCAATCATCCATTTGCAAGCAATAACACCTGAAATAAAAGCAGCAGCAAAACCCGCCAATAAAGCTCCAGCTCCGATATGAGAATTACTTACTGCGGAACCACGCAATAAATCCAGCATATTGGCTCCAAGAATGGGTAATAGCACCATTAAAAATGAAAAGCGTGCTGCCTTGCTCCTGTCAATGCCAAGATAAAGAGCGGTCGAAATGGTACTTCCCGACCGTGATATTCCGGGTAAAATAGCTATTGCCTGAGCGATACCAATCATCAATGCATGAAAAAAATTGATGTTTTTATTTCCCTCAGGTGCCCATTTTGTCAATAAAAGCAATAAGGCTGTAATCATAAGCATTATGCCAACAAAGAGCAAATTCCCTTCAAATAAACCTGAAATTTGTTCTTCCAGTGTTAATCCGACAATAACTGTAGGAATCATGGAAAAAACAAGTAAAGCAATATAACGAGTTTCTTCATTCCATTTAAAAGCAAAAAGACCTTTTATTAATTCAACAATGTCTTTCCAGAAAACGAAAATTGTACTCATTACTGTAGCACCATGAACTACAACGGTAAATATCAGGCTACCTTCCGGATTAACGCCTAATAGAACCTTTCCAATTTCGATATGACCGGAACTGCTAACTGGCAAAAACTCTGTTAAGCCCTGCAGTATTCCCAACAATGCGGCTTGTATCCAATTCATATGTTTCGTTTAATTCACTCAGCTTTGTGAGTTTTTTTCATAATAGCATAAATGATAAACAAAAATCCTCCGATGACAAATATGACTGATAATGTTATTTTTCTGAAACTGTAAATGTCTCCTTTACCGGCCATTAAAACATAACCCATAATTACAATTAAAAGTCCGATTAGAATTAAATAATAATTCTGCCAGGACAGGGGCAACTGCAATCCAGTATTTTTTTCTGATTTGGTTTTGGGATTGATATTCTTTGTTTTCTCTTTGCCTTTGACTTTTCTTTCTGCCATGTTATTATTTTTTCGATTCCAAAATTCGTAAAAGAAATTGATTTATCATGCCCGGATTAAAAATCAACAGATTAAAAAAAGTTAATAAAGGTCATCCAGCTTCATTTTTAAATACTTAGTTACTGAATAATAGCTACTTACACCTGTAATAAATACACCCATTACCAGAATCCCAATAGCAACAAGAATATTAACCCTGACATCACCCAGTTCTTCCAGAGGAATCTGCCTGTCGGTACCATACAACACAATTCCGACCAACAGGTTGGCAAGCAGGCCTCCCAGCAAGCCAAATGAAATCGACCTGATGATAAAAGGTCTGATGATAAAAGATTTGGTAGCGCCTACCATCTGCATGGTTTTGATAATAAACCGTTGCGAATACATGGTTAATCGCACCGTGTTATTGATAAGCACAATGGCTATCACTAAAAACATTATCATAAAAGCAAGAATAATCATTCCTGCAATCCTGACATTTTTATCAATATGATCAAGTATAACTTTTTGATAACTAACCTCCTTCACAAATGGATAGGCAAGCATTTCCTCTTTAAATGATTCTATGGAATCAATCATGGCGTATTCGTGGTAGAAATTGATTTCAAGGCTGGGTGGAAAAGGATTAAATCCAAGAATTTCAATGGAATTTTCCCCCAGCTCTTCCATCATAATTTTCTTTGCTTCTTCTTTACTGATGTAGCGTGTTTCTTTTACCCGCCTGTCATTTTCCAGTATGTTTTGTAATCGAACAATATCAGCATCACGGGCAAAATCATCAAAAATGATATTTATCTGAATATTTTCTTTAAGGTAATCTTTTAACCTGTCGGCATAAACCACAAGTATGCTGAATAAGCCCGTTAGAAATAAAACCAGTGTTATGCTGACAAGGGGAGAAAAGTAAGAGCCTCTTTTGCGTCTCGGTTTATAGGTTTGTTTTTTATTGCTCATAACATTTCAAATCGCATTCAAAGATAATACATCACAATCTAAATTAACTTAAACACATAGAAAACAGATTTTTCAGCCGTAATTTGAGAAAATATTTGAATCTGTTATAATTTTGCAGTTTTTTGATTATGAGACTAGTAATAGACAGAGGCAATTCAACCACCAAAGCTGCAGTTTTTAATTCAGACAAATTGATAAAAACATTTCAGGCTATCGATTATCACCTGTTTATTCAGGAAATTATTTACAACTTTGACATTGAATCAGTTATCATTTCAGATGTCAGGTCCAGCCATCAAGAAGCGTTAAAGTCTTATTTCAAAAAAACTCCGGTATTTGTGTTGAACGCCCAATTAAAACTCCCTTTCGTTATAAAATATAAAAATCCCTCTACATTGGGTTCCGACCGCATTGCGCTCTGTGCCTCAGCAATTAAATACTTTCCCAATCAAAATTGTCTGGTTATTGATGCCGGTACATGCATAACCTACGATTTGATAACGCGAGATAAAAATTATCTTGGTGGTGCTATTTCACCAGGCATTTATATGAGGTTTAAATCCTTATGTGATTATACCGGCAAACTTCCCCATATCCTTTACAATAAAGATATTGACCATCCTGTTCTCGGAACTTCAACCTCAAGTTCAATCATTTCAGGGGTGATAAACGGTGTTCTTTATGAGATAAAAAATTTTATTCAGGAATTTTCTAAAAAA
>CAYNBC010000118.1:2826-7212 GCA_964395255.1 uncultured Sphingobacteriales bacterium
TTACCGGTGGTGATGCTGAAATTTTGGTAAAAAATTTAAAAAACACCACTTTTGCAGGTTCTGATTTTATTTTTTATGGTTTATTAGAAATTTTAAAACTAAATGAAGGCTAAATTAACGCTCCTGATATTGTTTCTTTTTGTTGTAAATGCATTTTTACGGGCACAAAGTTTCAGGCATCCCTATTCCATTTATGGTATGGGCTATCTTTACAACGATGATTTTATTTCCCAGTTTAGCATGGGTAATATTGGTGCTGCCTGGAACGAAAATCATTCTTTTGCCATTTCCAACCCCGCTTCCTATTCTCATCTGGAGTTTGCTTCTTTCGATATAGCCATTAATTCTTACACAGTTAATATTAAAAAAGATACTTCTTCTTATACAAACACATATAGTAATCTTGCTTATTTTACACTGGGATTTCCTCTCTATAAAAAATACGGCTGGGGAGCTGTTCTGGGATTAAAACCTATTAGCCGTATAGGCTATCTGGATAAATACATTTTCTGGGATGATGCTGATAGTGTAAACTATCTCGAAACTTTTGATGTTTCAGGTGGTTTTTCAAAGTTTTTTGCTGGTGTATCTCTGAGATTTTTTCACCATTTAAGCCTTGGCCTCAATTTTAACTACTATTTTGGAAATGTTAGCCGTATTCACCTGCTTGAGTTCAAGCAAAGTGATTATATGAGTTTGAGTGAAGAAAAAAAACAGAACTTCCTGAACCCCGGTTTTGATGCAGGTTTTCAATTCTTCACCGATTGGGGCAATGACTATCGCCTCGTCCTGGGGGCTGCTTATTCTTTCCCCGTTCAGCTAAAAGCACACACTTCGACTATTGTTCAAACCTATGAATACGGTTCATCTTATTTCAAAGACAGCATCAAGTATAGTGAGATTTCAGATAAAGCACTTGATATTCCCGAATCGTTTTCTGGCGGTATTCAGCTCAAGAAAAAATCTCATTGGCTGATAGAACTGGATTATAAAACAACACGCTGGAGCAAAACTAACGGGCTTGTCCAACTTGAACCCCTCAAAGATATGACAGAAATTAAACTGGGAGGAGAATGGACGCCTTCCTCGGAAGATGTTACGAATTATTTCAACAGAATAACTTATCGCCTTGGCATTAAATATGTTCAATCTTACTTAAATGTTGGAAATGAAAATTTTAATGAATACGCTTTTACTCTGGGTGGAAAATTTCCGGTCAACCGGACTTTATCCTACCTCAACATTGCCTTTGAATCCGGCATTTTATCATCATTCTCTTCCAGCAACATCAGAGATATGTATTTCAAATTTTCATTGGGATTTAATTTAGTGGATATATGGTTTATAAAGACAAAAATAGATTAGTTATGAGCGGGAAAATTAAAAGTTTGGGCACACTTGCTTTCTTTATTTTCATTCTACTTTTTTCAATTCAGGAAAACATTCTAGCATCTCATCTGCTTTACAGGGATATTAATAAAAGCATCACAGAACCTCCCATGACGGCTGCAGCCTGGGACACCATTGGCAAATATGGATTGGATTCCATTAAAACTATAAAATATTATTCCCTTTACATAGAATATTTTAAACAGGATAATTATAAAGACGCTTACAAATACTGGCGTTATCTTTTTTATAATGCTCCAAAATTCGGAAAAAGTATTTATGTAAATGGAGCCAAAATGGTCAAAGAATTTGCTCAAAATGCTTCCGACCCCACTATAAAACAATCATGGATTGACACTTTGATGAAAATATACGACCAGAGAATTGAGTTTTTCAATCAGAAAGGATATGTCCTTGGTA
This sequence comes from uncultured Sphingobacteriales bacterium, assembly GCA_964395255.1. Taxonomy (GTDB): domain Bacteria; phylum Bacteroidota; class Bacteroidia; order CAILMK01; family JAAYUY01; genus CAYNBC01. Next base: position 4,636 of record CAYNBC010000118.1, read on the forward strand.
AAAAAGGTTCGGAACTTTTTATCCTCAATCCCTCCAAATTCAAAGAAGCTTATTCCATATTAAAAGAATCAGTAGCTCTTGAAGAAAATCTCAGTACCAAACTTGTACCTTATTACCTGGTTTATACCTCTACATTGATGCTGAAAAATAACCTTATCACTTCCGACCAATTCATCGAAGACTTTAATACTGCCAACGATATTATAAATAAAAACATAGAAAATGGTTCTGAAAAAGGCTGGGAATCCATCAGTCAGAATGTTTTGGACCTTGCAAGAGCATATCTGGATTGTGATAAACTGATACCCGCTTTTAGTGAGTCATTCAAAAAAAATCCTGATAATCTTAACTTATTATCTAAATATCAAGCTACTCTTGAAAGTCAAGGTTGCACTGATAATGACCTTTATTTTAATCTCAGTGAAAGAGTATTTGAACTGGACCCCACAGCTAAAAGAGCCAAAAGCCTTGGTTATGCATATTATTCCAGGAATAATCTAAGTAAAGCGATTGATTTTTATAAAAAAGCCATTGAACTTGAAGAAAACACTTCTGAAAAATTTACTTATTATATGGCTCTGGCCGATGCTTATCGCAAATCCGGCAATTATCCTGCAGCCAGGGCAGCTGCCAATTCTGCCATGAATATCAATCCCAATGATGGTACAACCTACTTGTTTATTGGGGATTTGTATGCTTCAAGCGCAACTAAATGTGGTTCCTCTGATTTTGACCACAAAGCTGTTTACTGGATTGCTGTTGATATGTATCAAATAGCCCTTTCTAAAGGTGAATCCAAAGCTTCTGACAGAATTGCAAAATATTCTCAATATTTCCCCACTAAAGAAGAAGCTTTTTATCAAGACCCCCCTGTTAAAGAAGGTGATACTTATCAGATAGGTTGCTGGATCAATGCTTCAACTGTGGCCAGATTTAATAAGTAATCATATAAAGTGAAACATATTCTTTTTCTACTTTCAGTTGGTACACTTGTTATTTCATTAAATCTGTTTTTGTCTTCCTGCAAAAAGAACAATGCCAAAATGGAAGATGTTGAAAAACTGGCTTCTTTTAATCTGGCACCTGTCGAAACAGCCCGAAATATTACCTATATCTATTCCGACTCAGCCATTATCCGTGCAAAGCTGGTTTCTCCACTTATGGAAAAATACCTTTCTGATAAAGGTGAGTATTACTACGAATTAAAAAAAGGTGTAAACATAACTTTTTTTGATGTCCATCAAAATGAAAACGGTTTTTTAACTGCTGATTACGGAGTTCATTACCCGGACAGAAAAATCATGATTGCAAGAGGCAATGTAATGGTTGTTAACAAACTGGGTGATACTTTAAACACTGATGAATTAATCTGGGACGAAAAAGCTGAAAAAATTTATTCAGAAAAATTTGTCAGCGTGAAAACATCAGAACAAATTATTAAAAGTCAGGGATTCGAAACAGACCCTTCTTTTACACGATATAAATTCAAGAATATTAAAGGAGTAATTTCTCTACAGGAAACCGAATAAATTTATTGTTGAGATTTTCGAAAATCTTCAATAAACCTGTCGATACCTATGCTTGTAAGTGGGTGATTCAGTAATTTCAATATTTCTGATGGTGGACATGTTACAACATCGACACCCAGCATAGCACATTGAATAATATGCATGGGATTTCGAATGGAAGCAGCCAGAATCTGCGTTTGAAAATGATAATTACTGAAAATGGTAACCAGCTCTTCAATTAATCGCATACCATCGGAAGCAATATCATCCAGTCTTCCTAAAAATGGAGAGATATAAGTAGCTCCTGCTTTGGCAGCCAGAATTGCCTGCCCGGGATTAAAAATAAGAGTGCAGTTGGTTTTAATACCTTTTTCCTGCAAATATTTGATGGCTTTAAGCCCATCGGGTAACATGGGAATTTTTACGACTATATGTTCACTAAGGGAAGCCAGTTCTTCAGCTTCCCTAATCATGCCTTCATAATCAGTGGCAATAACCTCTGCGCTGACATCACCTTTGACTAAATCACAGATTTTTTTATAATGTTCTTTAATAGCAGCATCACCTTTTATACCTTCTTTGGCCATCAAAGATGGATTGGTAGTAACTCCATCCAGTATTCCCAGGCTGGAAACTTTTTCTATCATTTCCAGATTAGCTGTATCCGCAAAAAACTTCATAAACTTTTAATTTAAAAAGGTAAGCGACCTGTATCGCACCGCTACAACCTGCTCTACCTTGCTGCCTTCCGACCCTGGGGTACCAGCAGGGAGCTGGTCGTACAGGGCTTACCCGCTGCAAAGATAATATTTATTTCCTATTTTTTAAATGCTCATATCCTTTAAGTTTTCCCGTCTTTTTTTAATTTAGCAATCTTTAATTATGAGAATGGCAGTTGAAGAAAATCCTAAAAATAATTCACTGATTGAAAAATTTAACTTCAATGTAAATACCCGAATCAAAAAGAAAATATCTACGAGAGAAAAGATTTTATTTGCCACTGTTGCACTTATCATGGGTTTACCGGTTTTTATCATTATTCATCCCTATTTTCCCCAAATTGCCGTTA
>CAYNBC010000119.1:0-7127 GCA_964395255.1 uncultured Sphingobacteriales bacterium
GGGGTATTTTCGTTATAAATTCGATTTTTATTTAGTTAGGTGGTTAAAAATTAAAATCTTTAATAATGGAGGATTTAAAAGAAGGGAAAAACAATGATTTGTATGAGCATCATTATATTAAAGTTGACCCGGGACAGAGTTCTTTGAGGATAGATAAATATCTGGTTTCAAAACTTCCCCAAATTTCCCGCAACCGGATTCAAAATGCAGCAAAAGCAAGCTGTATTAAAGTAAATGATAAAGCAGTTAAAAGTAATTACAAAGTTCGCCCGGGAGATGAAATTAAAATTGTTTTGCCTTATCCTCCAGTGGACTATGAATTGGTTGCAGAAAATATTCCCATTCAAAATATTTATGAAGACGAGCATCTGATTGTAGTGGAAAAACCTGCAGGGATGGTTGTGCATCCTGCCGTGGGCAATCCTCGAGGAACATTGGTGAATGCTTTACTTTATCATATTAATCGCCTGGCAGAAGGAGATGACCCCGTGCGCCCGGGGCTGGTACACCGTATCGACAAAGATACAAGTGGAATTCTTGTGGTAGCCAAGTCGGAATATGCGCTTACACATCTAGCGCGGCAATTTGCCGAGCACACTATTGAGAGAAAATACCTGGCACTCGTATGGGGGCACCCTGAACCTCAGGTAGGTACTTTCCAATCTTACATTGGAAGGCATCTTTCTGATCGCACAAAAATGCATAGCTTTGATGAGGAAAGCAAAGGTAAATGGGCCGTAACTCATTACCGGGTACTCAGATATTATAATTATGTGAGCCTTGTTGAATGTACTCTTGAAACGGGAAGAACCCATCAAATAAGAGTTCATTTTGCAGTGAACGGTTATCCTCTTTTCGGTGACACAACTTATGGCGGTGATAAAGTGGTATATGGACCTGCGTTTACAAAGTATAAACAATTTGTTTCCAATTGTATGAAAATACTTCCCCGTCAGGCTCTGCATGCTGCTTATTTAAAATTTGACCATCCTGTAACCGGCCTGCCTTTGGAATTTGAAAGCCCGTTACCTGACGACATGCAAAAAGTAATTGAAAAGTGGGAAAAATATACGCTTTCAAGCAATGTCTGAATTATTCCTAAAAATTCTGTTATTTTGCGCTTTTTAGATTATGAAAGTCGAAGTTTTTATACCCTGTTATATTGATCAGCTGTTTCCTCAAACGGCATTCAATACTATCAAAGTACTTAAAAAAGCAGGGGTTGAAATTCATTACAATGAAAATCAGACTTGCTGTGGACAACCTCAGTACAATGCTGGATACTGGGATGAAAGCCGGAAAATTGCCCGCAAATTTATCCAGGATTTTAAAGGTCTTTACCCTGTTGTCATTCCTTCTTCTTCCTGCGTAAAGATGATTCGGGACGGATATGACGACCTTTTTGGACATACACCCCTCAAAGTTGATACTCAAAAATTAAAAAGCAGGGTTTATGAACTTACGGAATTTTTAACGGAGGTTTTGAAAATACAAGACCTTGGTGCTGAATTTAAAGCTACTGTCACTTTTCATGATTCATGCAGTGCCATTCGAGGATTGCATATTTATGAAGGTCCCAGAAAATTGCTTTCCAATGTTAAGGGTCTTACACTTGTTGAACTGCCCGAAAGTGATACATGTTGTGGCTTTGGAGGTACCTTTTCCTTAAAAATGGAACCTATATCTTCAGCCATGGCCCAGCAAAAATTAGACAATGCTCTTATGACCCCGGCTGAATATATCGTTGGTACGGATGTGTCCTGCTTGATGCATCTTAATGCGTATGCCCGTAAAAATAATTATAACATTAAGGTTGCCCACATTGCAGATATCCTTGCCCAGGGCTACTAAAGCTCAATGATTCCGGTTTTTATTTTATATACCGGATGAAAATATTTATCCGGAATCGTTTTTTCAGAAAGCCCGAACAAAGCTGAGCCTGTACCGGTTAAGCCTGCATATTCCCATCCCCGGGCATAAAGTTCTTCTTTGATAATTTTCAATTCCGGATACTTTGTAAACACTATTTCTTCAAAAACATTGATGAAATACTTTTTCCAATATTTAACCGGTTGAAATAAGCCTTCAAGGTATAATTCTTCACGGGAATAATTTTTTAATTGTTTGAAAATAGAAGCGGTTTTGATTTCTATTTGAGGATAAACAATAATCGCCCTGAGCTTTCTTTGAGGAATCCCCGTTAAAAACCTAATTCTATTTCCCGTTCCCTGGATAATGGCAGGTTTGTTATAAAGAAAAAAAGGCACATCACTTCCTATGTCAGCTGCCATATCCAGAAACTCCTCTTCGCTCATGTCTTGAAGAAATGATTCCTTTAAATAATTCAACAGAAAAGCTGCATCTGATGAGCCTCCGCCAAGGCCACTTCCAGGTGGAATGTTTTTTAACAAATGAATTTCAACAGGAGGTATAGACTTAAATTTTCTGACGATTTGAAGTGTTTTAACCAGAGTGTTGGGCTCTGAAATGTGAATATTTCCATAAACTTTAATCAAATCATGTTTGGCAGGTAAAACTTCCAGGGCATCTTTCAGGAAAAAAACGGGCAAAATAATAGTTTGCAATTCGTGAAGATGATTGCTTTTTTGTTTAAAGACATGTAAACCCAGGTTAATTTTTGCATTGGGGAACCTAATCATATCAACGGACAAGGAATTTTGTTACCAAAGGTGCCTTATTATCAAACTGAGCTTTTATCCAGTAGATTCCTTCATGCCAGTGAGATATATCAAGATGTATATGATTTGAAACCTTCCTTTCATCCAGATGAATGAGTTCTTTTCCATCCCGTGTGTAAATGGTAATGGATGTTGCACCTTCGGTTCTGATGTTTAGGTAAGTAGAGGCAGGGTTGGGGTATACCTGAAGTGCACCTTGCTGAATATCGGAAATGGACATGGGCCAGGAGCAGGACACGGAGTCGATAACACCCAGACTAAGATTGTAATAAGTACCACTACCTGAATGTTCCAGTTTTTCAGCCCTGACCATATAAACATTGTTTCCATTGAGTGCTTCCTTGTCAATATATTCAGTTGCGGTAAGTGTGGATGGAGTTAACAATTCAAATTTACCGTTAATGGTTGAAGCCCTGAATACTCTATAGCCTATGACATCAGGATCGGAGGAAGCTTGCCATTGAAGTTTGACGGTGGTTTTTCCAATACTGTCAACCACCAGCTCAGCAGGAGGTTCAAACATGTGCATTCTTAAAGTAGGGTCACCCATAAGGGCAATATGAACCTCTCCTTGAGAATAATTGAAAAAACCGTGGAAATATTGATTGTCATAATCAGTATTGTTTTGTGTCAATCTAACACCAAATCCAAGGTGAAAGCCCAGAGCCATATGAAAAACATGCCATTTGGGAATTCCACCCCAGAAAGAAGCCAGTGCCATGGGTTCAGAAGCGAGAGGTGCGCGGAGAAAGTTATTGGGATTGTCCCAATCCCCGAAAAAACTACCTGCAAGCATGGTAAAAACGGTTAGAACCGTGTCGCTGGCGAAATCTTTTGTATAAGCCCTCTGATTATTTTTTAATCCATAACAACTGGTAAAGCTTCCAGCTCCACAACCATAACTCCATAAATAACTTTTATTGTTTAGAGTTGTAAAATAATCAGCAATGTCAATGTTGTCAAAACCAAAAAATGCGGCAAAATTATCCCAGCCTGTTGAGGATAAATTCAGGGAAGTAAAGTGATCATCAATCAGGCCTCTGCGGTTGGTTTGAATCAAACCTGTTTTAAAAGCATGGTTTTTTTGAATATATCTTTTCAATAAATCCGTTTCGTTTTTCGAAAAATCAGACATTCCGTAAAGGTCGACCCTGCCTGACTCAAGTTCTACTTCCGAAGGAATCTGGGTCTGGTCAAACTTTCCATCACCCGGTACATTCCATGCCAGTTCACGGGATGCAGTTTGTACATTCACAATCTGGTCTGTCCAGTCATCATCCAGCTCAGCATAATATACATCTGCAGGCCAGGCGTCTGTGTGGTCTCCTTTACCGGTTACATGCCCATCGGGAGGGATAACAAAATTTCCTGACCAGGGAACTGGCACATGCCCCAGAATAAATAAACATTTTATATCTTCCTGATTTTCATAAATGTATTTTATTTTTTGTTTGATGATTGGGATGGAATCATTCCTTCCTGCGTACAAAGTATATACTCTCCATCCATCGGCTATTATATCCCTTGTCAAGATTTGAATTTCATCGTGCAATGTTTCTTTCAAACTACTTTCAACCAGCAGTATCAATCCTCCCCTGTATGTGATGGGAGGTACCTTTATTCCTGCATATATGTATCCAAATCCTTTGATATAGTTATTGGCAAATCGGATGATTTTGTATTCGTAAGCTTTTCCGACTTCTACATTGTAATCTGTATAATTAGTGTCGGATATGCTTAATGTTGCAATGGCATTACCCCAGCTATCATCTCCCAGATTCCTTTTAAATAACTGGTAACCATCATCTGTGGAATTTGAAGGCCAACGCAGACGGATAGATGCAGGTGATTCACTGACTTCGGCTGAAAGTCTGACAGCCCATTGCTGACCCACTGTTTGTGCCCATGATTCGAAAGTTAAAAATGCAAACAGAATGATAGCAAGTGATAGTTTATTCATGAGATAAATTTTTATTGTTTTACCGCCCTAACAAAGATAGAATATTCATGTGTATTGGAATTTAACAACTGGATATAAGGTTTGTCAAAGCATCTTCAAGATAGGGGTATTTAAACCGGAAACCACTTTTCAGCAGATTACCCGGAGAAACATGCTCACCTTTCAAAAGCAGGGTTTCACCCATTTCACCCAAAAGAATTTTAATCAGCCAGGAGGGATAATGGAAAAGCAAGGGTTTTTTAAGAAAGCGTGACAGTAGTTGCTGAAATTCCTTATGTTTTACCGGGTTAGGACTTACCAGATTAAAAATACCGGACAGACGGTTTTGAATAATGAATTCTATGGCACGTACCTCATCAAGCCAGTGTATCCATGAAATAAATTGATTTCCACTACCGAATATTCCACCTGCGTAAAAGTTGAAGGGCCTCAACATGGTAGGAAATGCACCACCCCGATTATCCAGGACAACACCGGTTCTGATAAATGCCAGTGCTTTTGTCTCTTTTTCGTCCAGGTCCATGGCTTGCTCCCATTTTTGGACAACCTTAGGCAAAAAACCGGTTCCGGGACCGGAATTTTCATCGCATTGAATTCCGCTATTGTCATAATAGCCAATGGCAGATCCTTGAATAACGGTTTCTGGTGGGATATCCTGAGAGCGAACAAAACATCTGAGCGCTTCGGTAGCCAGCAAGCGGCTGTTCAAAATTTTTTCCTTTTGTTTTTCGGTCCACCGTCCGTTGGAAATATTTTCACCGGCCAGATTAATAAAGGAATATGGAGGACGAAGATCAGGGATATCGGGGATATCATGTCCGTTCCAGGTTACATATTTGATTACATCTTCTGATGGCCTGGTCTTTTTCCGCGTTAACACAATGACCTCGTATCCGCATTGAACCAAATAAGCACTCAATCGCTTACCAATCAGACCTGTTCCGCCTAGTATAATTACCTGATGTTTTGAATTTTGCATGATAAGCTTTACCTATTTAAAAATAGACGATTTCACTTTTTTGATTTCCGGTTTTAATCTGTCTGATGTAGCTCCGAAAAGCGAATGAGTTTTTTGTTTTTTTCATCCCATAAGGCTAAATTGACAGTTTTGAGTGCTTCCCGGAATGTTAGAGGTTCTTTTTGAAATGCCGGATTTTCATTATAACATTTTTCGAGATTGTAGTTGGGTATTTTAGGCCCCAGATGATGGATATGATGAAATCCGATATTACCTGAAAACCATTGTAAAATACGGGGAAGTTTTAAATAGGAACTTCCTTTTAGTGCAATCTCCTTGTAATTCCATTCATTTGATCTTACCCAAACCACTCCATCGAACTGATGCTGGACATAAAAAAGCCAGACTCCAAAAACAGAGGCGAAAAACATAACAGGAACCTGAATAAGCACAAAGGTTTTAAAACCAATCCATAACGATAAAAGGCCAATAATAATAATAATAAGCGCAAGATTGGTAAGGTGGGTGTACAAATTGTTTTTACGACCTTGAAATTTAGCTGGAAACCGTAATCCCACAACAAAGGCAAAAAAAGGAGCTATGATAAATAAAATCAATGGATTGCGATATAAACGATATTGATATTTTTTCCATCTGGGCGCATTCAGGTATTCATCCACGGTCATTGTCATTACATCTCCTATGCCTTTTTTATCAAGGTTCCCTACGGTTTGATGGTGTATTTGATGAGAATAGTGCCATTTGTGATAAGGTGTAAATGAAAACAAGCCTGTAATAATGCCTGTCCACAGATTCAAAGCCGGAGACCGGAAAAAAGAACCGTGACCACAATCGTGAAAAATGATAAATATCCTTACCAGAAACAGTGCTGCAATAAATGAAATGATGATTATCAATCCATAAGGAAACCCTCTTTTTAATAAATTTACCATTAAAACCCACAAAGCCAGATATGGAATAACAGAGTTAGCTAATTGAACCCAGCTTTTCACAGGATCAGGTTTCGCATATTTTTGAATTATCTGCATCCAGTTATTGCCAGTGTTTCCCATTTGCTTTTTATTTTAAATTTAGTCAATAAACGAAAATTAGAAAGCTTAATCTTGCAAATAATAAACATCATAATAGGCTCATGATGATTGTATTCGGGCCGAACAAAGTTAAATTTATGATCGGTTATGGAAATTGTCAAAATCCGTTTTACTCTGAACATTTTCCAATGGTATGGTAATCCTGAATTACGCTGGCGCTCAATTTGAAATGCTTTTAACATTTGCTGTAAATTTTGTCCAGATACTGAACAATAAGGTTTACCCATCCGATTACCTCCATTGTAAAAAGTTTTACATATTTTCTTTTGGTATATGGCTCGACAAATGGTATCGATCATGAAAATATTTCTGTCGTTCTGTAAAAGCTTAGAAAGCTAATGGTGCAATTTACAAATTAAATTATGAAGGCAAAGAAGCGGCGATAAAAGCTATAGAGG
>CAYNBC010000120.1:0-7112 GCA_964395255.1 uncultured Sphingobacteriales bacterium
TGGCATACGAAGAGAAACATCTTTGACATCACCAGCTTTATCTCCAAAAATGGCTTTAAGAAGTTTTTCTTCAGGAGATGGTTCACTTTCTCCTTTAGGAGTAATTTTACCTATTAAAATATCGCCTTCTTTAACTTCAGCTCCAATTCGGATTAAACCGTTTTCATCGAGATTCCGGGTAGCTTCTTCGCTCACATTGGGAATATCAGCGGTATATTCTTCCATTCCACGCTTGGTATCTCGAACATCCAGTTCATATTCTGTAATATGAATGGAGGTAAACAAATCTTCTTTGACAGCTCTTTCTGAAATAACGATAGCATCCTCAAAGTTGTATCCCTGCCATGGCATAAATGCAACCAAAAGGTTACGGCCCAGCGCAAGCTCACCTTTTTCGGTAGAAAATCCATCACAGAGTATCTGTCCTTTTTTTACCCTGTCGCCTTTTTTAACTATAGGCTTTAAGTTGATGGTTGTATTCTGGTTTGTTCTTTTAAATTTAGTGATTTTGTAAGTTTTCAGGTCTCCTTCAAAATCCACCAATTTTTCCTCTTCGGAGCGTTCGTAACGAATCACGATTTCACTGGCATCCACTTTTTCAACAACCCCATCGTATTCGGCTCTTAAAAACATGCGTGAATCTTCGGCAACTCTTTTTTCGATGCCAGTTCCAACAATAGGAGCTTCAGGTTTAATCAAAGGTACTGCCTGGCGCTGCATGTTACTACCCATAAGCGCCCTGTTGGCATCATCGTGCTCCAGAAATGGAATCAACGAAGCAGCAATAGATACTATCTGGTTAGGAGAAACATCCATGTAATCAATTTCATCCCTGGATGCAATGATAAATTCTCCACCCTGACGTGCCTTAACTTTTTCGTTGGCAAACCTGTTGTCGGGAGTCAGGTCAGCATTTGCCTGAGCAATAGTAAACAAATCTTCTTCTTCTGCTGACAGGTAATGAATAATATCATTTCTGACCACCCCATTTTCAACTTTACGATATGGGGTTTCGATAAAGCCCATATCGTTGATTTTGGCATATACGGCCAGTGTAGAAATTAACCCGATATTAGGACCTTCAGGTGTTTCAATGGTACACAAACGACCATAATGGGTATAATGGACATCCCTGACTTCAAAACCGGCCCGTTCACGGGACAAACCTCCAGGACCTAAAGCTGACATCCTTCTTTTATGGGTAATTTCAGCAAGGCAATTAGTTTGGTCCATAAATTGGGACAACTGGTTCGTACCAAAAAATGAATTAAGAACGGATGTCAGAGTTCGTGCATTGACAAGGTCAGTAGGCTTGAACACTTCATTGTCACGCACATTCATTTTTTCACGGATGGTACGAGCCATCCTGGCCAATCCGACTCCAAACTGCCCATATAGCTGTTCGCCAACAGTTCTGATGCGTCTGTTACTCAAATGGTCGATATCATCTACATCAGCCTTGGAGTTATAGAGCTTAATCAAGTGTTTGATGATGGCAATGATATCTTCTCTTGTAAGAACTCTAGTTTCTTCAGGAGTATCCAGACCTAATTTTTTATTCAGCCTGTATCTACCTACCTCGCCTAAATCGTACCTTTTGTCGGAGAAAAACAATTTGTCGATAATTCCGCGAGCAGTTTCTTCGTCTGGCGGATCGGCATTTCTTAATTGACGGTAAATATATTCAAGTGCTTCTTTATCTGTATTGGACGGGTCTTTTTGAAGGGTGTTGTAGATAATTTCATACTCACTACTCAGCGAATCATGCTTGTGAAGGATGATACTTTTGGCATTGGCATTTAAAATCAAATCAATATGATCTTCAGTCAGTACGGTATCTCTTTCAAGAATAATTTCATTTCTTTCAATAGAAACAACTTCACCGGTATCTTCGTCAACAAAATCTTCCACCCATTTACGTAAAACGCGGGCTGCCAGTTTTCTGCCTATAACTTTTTTCAGTTCACTTTTCTTAACCGGAACTTCTTCTGCCAGGTTAAATATTTCCAGAATAGCCTGGTCTGTTTCGTAACCAATTGCACGTAATAAGGTTGTAACAGGGAATTTTTTCTTACGGTCGATATAGGCAAACATGACCGCATTGACATCGGTGGCAAATTCAATCCAGGAACCTTTAAAAGGAATAACACGGGCAGAATAAAGCCGTGTACCGCTTGTATGAAAGCTCTGGGAAAAGAAAACACCCGGTGACCTGTGAAGCTGCGACACTATCACACGTTCGGCACCATTAATAATAAAAGAGCCTCTTTCGGTCATGTAAGGAACAGTGCCCAGATAAACATCCTGGACTGATGTTTCAAATTCTTCATGCTCTTCATCAGTACAATAAAGCTTGAGCCGAGCTTTCAGTGCAACACTGTAAGTAAGGCCTCTTTCAATACATTCTTCTACTGTATATTTAGGTGGGTCAATGTAGTAATCAAGGAATTCAAGGACAAATATTCCCCTTGAGTCTGTTATCGGGAAATTTTCCTGGAAAACTTTGTAAAGATTTTCCTTTTTCTTTTCGTCCGATAAAGTATCAATTTGAAAAAAGTCCCTGAAAGATTTTAATTGAATTTCAAGAAAATCAGGATAATCAACCGGCCTTTCAATTTTGCCGAAATTAATCCGTCCGTTAACAGTTTTTTCTTTCAAGGTATTAAATTTTAATTGTTTACAACTCTATACATACAACAACCCTCTACCATCAGAGATGGTAAAAGGCTGATTAAGATGTAAAACGAGAATTCTATTCAAAGCAGAAGTTTTATTTTACCTCTACTTCTGCTCCTACCTCTTCCAGTCTGGATTTAAAACTTTCAGCTTCTTCTTTGGAGACTCCCTCTTTCACAGGTTTAGGAGCACTATCTACCAGTTCTTTAGCTTCTTTTAAACCTAATCCGGTAATTTCTTTAACTACTTTAACAACCTGAAGTTTAGCCTGACCAGCTGCTTTCAGAATTACATCAAATTCAGTTTTTTCGGCTGCGGCTTCGCCTCCTTCAGCTTGAGCTGGTGCTGCAGCAACAGCAACGGGAGCGGCTGCAGGTTCAATACCATATTCGTCCTTCAACAAATCTGTGAGCTCTTTGACTTCTTTTACTGTCAGGTTTACTAATTGTTCTGCTAATTGTTTAATATCTGCCATTTTAATTACAATTTAGGGATTTTTTTGAAAATTATTTATTCTTCTTTTTTAGACAATGTTTCCAGTACGGATGCAATTTTTCCTCCTGCATTCAGGGCGGACAAAAGTTGCTGCATAGGAGATGCCAGTAGAGCAACCAGGTCTGCAATCAATTCATCTTTAGATTTGATATTGGCCAGTGCCTCAAGATTCTCATCTCCTATATACAGAGTTTCTTCAATATATGCTGCTTTAAGTAAAGGCTTTTTATTTTTCTTACGGAACTCTTTAATTAATTTAGCCGGTGCATTAAGGCTGTCACTGAACATTAATGAGGAAGGTCCTTTTAATACTTTAATCAGTGACTCATCTTTAATATTGGCTTTTTCAAGTGCTTTTTGAATAAAGGTGTTTTTCGAAACTTTCAGTTCAATACCATTGTCATAGCACAATTTTCTCAATTCAACGGTCTGGGCCGCATTCAAGTCGGAAATATCAGTGATGTAAAAATTTTTCTTCTCCGAAATTTTTTCGGACAAATTTTCAACCAGTGCTATTTTTTCTTCTCTTTTCATTGTTTCTTTATTTATCCATTATGAATGTGCTAAGCACCCGGAATAGATTTAACATCAACTTTGATTCCGGGACTCATGGTGCTGGATATGGTAATATTTTTTATATATGTTCCTTTTGCAGCAGTGGGTCTGAGCTTTTGAACTGTATGAACAAGTTCACTTATGTTTTCAGCCAACTGTTTGGGTTCAAAGCTTACTCTTCCTATGGAAGTATGAATGATGCCGTATTTATCGACTTTGAAATCAATTTTTCCGGCTTTTACTTCTTTTACAGCTTTGGGTATATCATTGGTAACAGTCCCTGCTTTGGGATTGGGCATTAATCCTCGTGGTCCTAAGATTTTTCCATATCGACCCAGTTTAGGCATAACACTTGGGCTGGTTATAATGACATCCATTTCCAGCCATCCTTCACTGATTTTTTTAAGATATTCATCCAGACCCACCCAATCGGCACCAGCTTCTTTGGCAGCTTGCTCAACATCCGGTTCACACAGTACCAATACCTTGATTTCTCGACCTGTTCCATGAGGTAAAGTGGCTACCCCACGAACCATCTGGTTGGCTTTTTTAGGGTCAACACCCAGACGGATATCTATATCCACAGAAGCATTAAACTTGGTGTAGCTGATTTCTTTAACCAGTTTGGTTGCTTCTTCCAGCGAATAAGCTTTGTTTTTATCTATTTTTTCAAGTGCTGCTTTTCTGTTTTTCGACACTTTCACCATTTTCTTAAATTTTTATTGTTCCCAGGGTGGAGTTCCTTTGATAGTTACCCCCATGCTCCGTGCAGTACCAGCTACCATTTTCATAGCCGATTCAAGATTCTTTGTATTTAAATCCGGCAATTTCACTTCGGCTATGGCTTTCACCTGATCCCATGTTAATGAAGCAACTTTAAGACGGTTGGGTTCTGCCGAGCCTTTTTTTAGCTTGGTCATTTCCATAATCTGGGCAGCCACAGGAGGTGTCTTTATCTCAAAGCTAAATGACTTATCTTTATATACTGTAATGATAACAGGGATAAGCTTACCTGCCATATTTTGAGTTCTGGCATTGAATTGCTTACAGAACTCCATGATATTTACCCCTTTGGAACCCAGTGCCGGACCAACGGGCGGTGATGGGTTTGCGGCACCACCTCTTATTTGTAACTTAATATATGCACTTACTTCTTTGGCCATGTTTATTAACTTTTTTCAACCTGCATATAGTTCAATTCTACAGGTGTTCTTCTTCCGAATATTTTTACAAAAACTTTTAGTTTTTTTCTTTCTTCGTTAATTTCTTCGATAGTTCCAGTAAAACCACTAAAAGGACCATCAATGATTTTGACAGGTTCACCTACTTTAAAAGGTACTTCAACTTGAACGCCTTCATCACTAACATCCTGAATCTTGTTCAATATTCTTTTGATTTCAGCAGGTCTTAAAGGGTTCGGTTTGTCTTTGGTTCCTAATAAATCAAATACGCCCGTGGTGTTTTTGATAACATGATGAACTTCAGTTGTCAGGATAGCTTCAACTAAAATATAACCCGGGAAAAAGTTACGTTCTCTCACTACTTTTTTCCCGTTTCTTAATTGAATTACTTTTTCCACTGGAATCACAATTTGGCGCACATAGTCTTGCAGGTGGTTGTTTTCCACCTCCATCATGATGTGGTCTTTGATTTTATTCTCACGACCACTTAAAACACGTGCAACATACCATTTAAATTCAGACATTTTGAGTTACCTCCAGTGGCTAAACAAATAATTGATAAAAAAGCTTAAAGATGTTTTCAAAAACTGAATCCATGATAAAAACCACAAGGGCAAAAATCAAGGAAGCTACAAGGGTAATAACAGCACTGGCCTGAAGCTCATCCCAACTTGGCCAGGTGACCTTGTACATTAATTCCTCATAAGTGAGTTTTAAGCTATTTTTTAATTTGGAAAACATCTCTGTCAAAATTAGCACGGGTGGTACGAGTCGAACGCACAACCTTTGGTTTTGGAGACCAATGCTCTACCAGTTGAGCTACACCCGTGTCCAGTATTAATTTTATTCAATAATTTCAATTACCTGACCGGCACCGATTGTTCTACCACCTTCACGGATAGCAATACGTAGTCCTTTGTCAATAGCAATAGGTGTAATCAACTCAACAGTCATGGTTACATTGTCGCCAGGCATAACCATTTCAACACCTTCGGGCAAATTAACAACACCGGTAACATCCGTTGTTCTCAGGTAGAACTGAGGTCTGTAATTATTGAAGAAAGGTGTATGGCGTCCACCTTCTTCTTTCTTCAAAACATATACCTCGGCTTTGAATTTTCTGTGAGGTGTGATGGAACCCGGTGCGGCAATCACCATACCTCTACGGATTTCTTTTTTATCAATACCTCTTAACAGCAAACCAGCATTGTCACCAGCCTGACCTTCATCAAGGATTTTGCGGAACATTTCAACACCGGTAACTACAGTTTCCAGAGGTTTTTCATTGAAACCAATGATTTGCACCTTGTCACCAACGCGGATAATACCTCTTTCGATACGACCTGTAGCTACTGTACCTCTACCTGTAATGGAGAATACATCTTCAATAGGCATCAGGAATGGGAGGTCAATATCTCTTGGAGGCAATGGAATCCAGTTGTCAACAGCTTCCATCAATTCGTCAATTTTCTTGACCCATTTTTCCTCTCCGTTCAAAGCGCCCAGTGCAGAACCCTGGATGACAGGTGTATTGTCACCGTCAAATTCATAAAAAGAGAGCAGGTCTCTAACTTCCATTTCAACAAGTTCCAGCAGCTCAGGGTCATCGACCATATCCACTTTGTTGAGGAAAACCACAATTCTGGGAACACCTACCTGACGGGCAAGAAGGATATGCTCACGGGTTTGAGGCATGGGACCGTCAGTAGCAGCTACGACCAGAATAGCACCGTCCATCTGGGCAGCACCTGTAACCATGTTTTTCACATAGTCGGCATGTCCCGGACAGTCCACATGAGCGTAATGACGGTTTTTGGTTTCATATTCAACATGAGCTGTGTTAATAGTAATACCTCTTTCTTTTTCTTCAGGAGCATTATCAATAGAATCAAAGCTCCTGGCCTGAGCTAAACCTTCTTTTGCCAGTCTTTGTGTAATTGCAGCCGTCAACGTAGTTTTTCCATGGTCAACATGACCAATAGTACCTATGTTAACGTGCGGCTTACCTCTTTCAAATTTTTCTTTTGCCATAATTATTGTTTTCAGTTTTATTCACAAAAAAATTAAGAGCCAATGACGGGACTTGAACCCGTGACCTCGTCCTTACCAAGGACGCGCTCTACCGGCTGAGCTACAGCAGCACCGTTCTCCGCCGGCGCAGCAGGAGCAACGTAGTTTATCGTTCTTGCCTTGCCGGTCAACGGG
>CAYNBC010000121.1:0-482 GCA_964395255.1 uncultured Sphingobacteriales bacterium
AATCCTTGAAAAGTATAAATGTAAAAATTTCTTGACTATTTGTATAGCCTGAAGAATTATATGAGTATTAAGAAAAAAATCATTGCTCGCTACGATAATCTTATCAGAACCTTAGGTTTAACTGCCTTCAGGGAAGTATTCGTGTTTATGGCCATTGTTTTTTTCTTTCATTTTAGCTGGAAAATATGGGGGAATATTTATGAATATAAAATGTTTGGACATCATGTCCTTGACCCTGTTTTTTTTGCCTTAACATCACAATTACGCGAAGCAAGTGCCTGGATACTTGAACATATTCTCGGTTATCCTGTCAGAATCGAAGGGGAAAATCTGGTGTATAACCATATGACCCGGATGGGAGTGACAGCAGGTTGTTCCGGACTTAAACAATATTTGCTTTTTATTACCATTATTCTTCTTTTTCCGGGGCCTTTTAAAAAAAAGTTATGGTATATTCCTCTGGGATTAGTCCTTATTTACAT
>CAYNBC010000121.1:492-1598 GCA_964395255.1 uncultured Sphingobacteriales bacterium
TTATCAATATTATTCGAATAGTGGTTTTGTATCTGGTTGTTATTTATAAAGTTGATATGTTTGATTCCATTCACGACTGGATTTTAAGGCCTCTCTTCTTTATTGCCATTTTCATTCTCTGGGTAATCTGGAGTGAAAAAATTTCAAGGTCTCGAAGTTACAGGCTGAAAAGTGTTACTAAATTCCCTGAGAAATAAAAGATTAAAAGAGAAAATTTTTTGTGAAAAGAATAGTATTAAAAAAATATTTCTATTTTTGCGCCCTGAATCTATTGTTTAACAATTAAAAACGAAATACTGTGATAAAAACAGACGTAGTAAACGAAATTTCCAAAAGAACAGGATTAGAAAAAAGAGATGTTAAAGAAGTCGTAGAAAATTTCTTTGATATTGTAAAGACTTCTTTGATTAATGGAGAAAATGTATACTTTAGGGGCTTTGGAAGTTTCACCTTGAAAAAGCGTGCTCAGAAAATAGGAAGAAATATTACTAAAAACACATCCATCGTGGTTCCTGAGCACTACATTCCTTATTTTAAGCCTTCAAAAGAATTTAGCAATAAAGTAAAAACCTCTGTTAAGGTTAAATAAATTCCTGATTCAGGTGCTTAAAAACACCTGAATCTTTTGAAGCTGGAAATTCAGGTTTTTCCAAAAGCTGATCAACGCTAAATAATTACGAAATGCCAAGCGGGAAAAAAAGAAAAAGAAGAAAGATAGCCACGCATAAAAGAAAGAAAAGACTAAGAAAAAACCGTCATAAAACCAGAAAATAACCGGTACTTTTTTGTGGTAATTTTTTACTGTTTCCTGTTATCTTACCCGGTTGTTATAAGATAAAGGAGGCTCAACATTGAAAAGAAAACTTGTCATCCAAACCAGTAAACAGGGTTTGGACATTGCTTTACTTGAAAACGACAAACTGGTTGAATTCCATCAGGATGTTTCCCATAAAGAGTATCAGTTAGGAGATGTTTATCTGGGTGAAGTTGTAAAAATTATCCCGGGATTAAATGCATGCTTTGTAAATATAGGTTTTGAAAAACCCGGATTTTTACATTATCATGATTTAGGTCCCAACATTCGTAACTTTTTAAATTTTGTTAAA
>CAYNBC010000121.1:1608-7102 GCA_964395255.1 uncultured Sphingobacteriales bacterium
TAAAAAAGCATATAAAAATCCTGGCTTTTCAACACCTGTTAAGTTTTTTAATCAGTTACCCGAAATTGTTAAAACAGGAGACATTGACACTGTCCTTAAACCGGGGGATATAGTTCCTGTTCAGATTCTTAAAGAACCCATATCAACCAAAGGACATAGATTAAGTTCCCAGATTACCCTGCCAGGTAATTATATGGTTTTGATACCATTCAGCCATGGAATTTCCGTTTCGAGAAGAATTAGAAACCCCAGAGAAAGAAAAAGACTTGTTGAAGTATTAAAAGACCTCGTTCCTGAAAATTTTGCTATCATTGTCCGGACGGCTGCAGAAAACCGCCAGGTGCATTATTTGAAAAACGACCTGGAATATTTAATGAAGCGATGGGAGCTGATTGTTCAAAATCTGAAAAAAGGGAATAAAAAATTATTGGGTGAGTATGATATTGCTACTTCACTGATCCGGGATTTATTAAACGACCCTTTTGAAGCTATCATCGTGGACGATGAGGCAACATTCCATGAACTTGAAAAATATATTGAATCAGTGCCGGGATTATCCCGCGATATTCTTGTCCTTCACAAGGAGAAAAAACCACCCTTTGAATATTTCCATATTGACAGGCAAATCAAATCCTCTTTTGGTAAAATCGTAAACTTTAACAAGGGAGCTTACCTTGTCATCGAGAAAACCGAAGCCATGTATGTCATTGATGTTAACAGTGGCAGTAAAACCAATGGTGTTCAGAACAGAGAGGAAGCCATCTTTAAAATCAATATGGATGCTGCTGAGGAAATTGCCCGTCAATTAAGATTACGAGATATCGGTGGGTTGATTGTGGTGGACTTTATTGATATGAAGTCACCGGAAAAACAAAAAGCGCTGTATGAGAAAATGAAGGAGGTCATGAAAAATGACCGCACCCAACATTCCTGTACACCTATCAGCAAATTTGGTTTAATGGAAATTACCCGTCAACGGGTAAAACCTGCTATTGAAATCAATCAATCCGAAACGTGTCCTGTTTGCAGGGGTAGTGGTGAGCTCAAGCCTACCATTCTTGTAACGCATGATATTGAACATAGCCTGAACTATATTAGAAACGAGCTCAAGATTCGTTATGTTCAAATTAAAGTGCATCCTTTTATTGCCGCCTATTTAAAATCAGGTTTTCCTTCTCTGAGGCTTAAATGGATGCTCAGATATCGAATGTACTGCAAAATCATTCCCTCCGAAGCCATGCAACTGGTTGATTACAAGTTGCTGGATAAAAACGGTAAAGACCTCGAGGAGTTTGAATAAAAAGATTAGTTTTAGGAATAAAAAAGGGAAAGTTGCCTTTCCCTTTTTTATAAGTAATTAAGTATGATCAAGCAATTGTTTTGTTTTTAACCGGAGATTGTTCGCGAATTTTTTCAGCGAATTGAGGGTCTACCAGTATGCGTCCACAGTTTTCGCAGGCAATGATTTTCATATGCAACCTGACATCCAGCTGCCTTTGAGGAGGCACCTGGCTAAAGCATCCACCACAGGAGTCTCTTTCAATGGCAACAACAGCCAGCCGGTTCTGATAGGTAGAACGCACCTTTTTATAAGCTTTTAACAATCGTTCTTCAATATTTTTTTCTGCAACCTCTTTAAGTTTCAGAGTTTCCTGTTCGTCTTTTTCAGTTTCTGAAATAATTTCACTCAATTCTTTTTCTTTGGCCTGCAAATCTTTTTTCTTTTCCTTCAGTTCTTCTTTAGCCTGTTTGATAAGTTTCTCTTTTTCGGCTATTTCTTCTTTAAATTCTTTGATTTTTTTCTCAGCAGCCATGATTTCAAGCTTCTGCAATTCAATTTCTTTGCTGATGGCCACATATTCTCTGTTGTTTTTCACATGCATCTGCTGAGATTCATATTTCATCATCAGCGTATTGGCCTGATTGATGGTTTCTTTCTTTTCTTCAATTTTGTTTTTCAGGTTTTCAATGTCATTGGACAGGTTTTCTATTCGGGTATTTAATCCTTCTATTTCATCTTCCAGGTCATGAACTTCCATAGGAAGCTCACCTTTGATATTTTCCAGCCTGTCAAGATAAGAGTCAATAAGCTGTAATTCGTATAAAGATTTTAATTGTTTTTCAATTGGGTTCATTTTTTCCATTACAAATAATTTATAGGATTAGAAATAAGCCTGGTTTTTGAAATCGCAAAGGTAGGGAAATTTTTCATTAATAATTCATGCAAATAATCTATGGCAAATCTTTCGGTTTCGTAGTGTCCTGCGTCAATTAAAAGCAGTTGATTATCCAGTCCGAAATATTCATGATATCTGATATCAGCGGTAATAAATGCCTGAGCACCTGAATGTAAAGCATCGGGCAAAAGGAAACTACCTGCTCCACCACATACGGCTACTTTTTTAATACTTCCTTTATAGGTTGAGTTGTATTTGAGAAATTTTAAGCCAAGTTTTGTTTTGACATGCTGAAGAAATTCTTCGGTATCCATCTCTAGTGCCAACTGGCCTAACATGCCTGAGCCCGCAAAGCTTGTTTCATTTTCAAGGGGATAAATATCGTATGCTACTTCTTCGTAAGGATGGGCTTCCAGCATAGCTTTTACAATTTGGTTTTCAAGATAGGCGGGGAAAACGGTTTCGACACGCACTTCCTTTTGAACGCTCATCTGACCACGGGTACCTACAAAAGGGTTGGTTCCTTCTAGCCCGCGGAAAGTGCCCATGCCTTCAATATTATAGCTGCATGAATCGTAATTTCCTATATGACCGGCACCGGCTTCAAACATAGCATTTCTAACCATACCCGGCACATAACTCCCATCTGAAAGTTTGATGTCAGGACAGAATACAACCAGCTTTTTCAACACGGCTTTACGGGGTTTTAAAATCTGAAGTTCATTTAATTCAAGTTGTTGGGCCAGTGAGTAATTAACACCCTTAAATATATTGTCAAAATTGGTATGCATGGCATAAATGGACATGTTGTGCTGTATGGCTTTGTAAATAACATTACCGGGATATGTACGGGAATTAATCGATTTTATTCCTTTGAAAATGATGGGATGGTGAGTAATAATCAATTGACATTTGTTTTGAATAGCTTCTTCAACAATTTCTGGTATTAGATCCAGACACAATAAAACGGAATTCACCTCATCTTCCTGACTTCCAACGATGAGCCCTGAGTTGTCGAAATCCTCCTGTAAAGAAGGAGGTGCAATAGTTTCAAGAAATTTGACAATTTCAGATATTTTCATCTTTAGCGGGTTTTAATTTTTGCTTCATATTCAACAAGTAAATCCATTTTCATTTCACCGTACATTTCGTTGAAGATATTTAACTTGCCTGAGAGTTTGTTGGATGAATTGCTTTCAAGGAAAAAGCAAGTTGAAGGAGATAATTTAACCGTAGCATTCATGGTTCCTTTCAGGTCATATGAGATTTGACCGTTTTCAGTTTCCTGAACTTGGTCAGGGTCACTTACCTGACTACCGTTAACAGTTAGTAAATAATATTTTTTCTTAATGGCTGTGAGATTAACATCTGTATAGGATTCGAAAGGAACAGGATTAGTAAAAACCAATGTGTCGTACCAGGTTTCTCCTGTGGATACGGCTTTATCGGGATAAAATCCAGCAAGGAGGCTGAATACGGCTTCAGGCCCTATTTGTTTAAGAGTGCCTAAAATTTGAGCCTTTAAAACTTTTGCTTTCTCTTCATCATCAGGCTTCTGAACATTAACAATTTCCTGAATGATTTCGTCATAATTGTTGGTATCAGCTGGTTTGGCATTTTGATGAATAAACAATTTGATTGTTTTACCCGGGAGCTGAGTGTAGGGCTTAAAAAGATTTTCATTGGTTTCTCTACCATCTTTGGCAAATTCCCATTTGGAAAAGCCAGTCATGGGGTTGTTCATGTCGGTGTACATGTTGCTGATTTTAAAATCAATAAAATAGCCTGAATCATTGACCGAAATGACCTTTGCATCGTAATCCACTCTATAAGTTTGATAAACATCCTGTTTTGACCCCATGATTTCCTGTTGAATATGCTGAATAATTTCGTAAGTAAAAGAAAAAGTGTAATCAGGATTAAACTTTAATTTAAACTCAACTTTATCCTGAGAAAAAAGTTGAGTTGAAAAAAGAACAACAACCAACAAGGTTATCGGAAAATGTAAAGCTTTCATATTTTTCATTTTAAATTTGTAAATAAGCAATTCAAAGATAATTCAAGTTTGAAAAAATCAGTGGAAGACATTCAGTTAAATCAAAAAAAAGAGGAAAGGGACAAGCTCATATCCGGGTTGTTTTTTGGTCTTTCGATGGTTTTTCTCATGCTGATTTCAAAACTATTAGAGAATATTTTACATTTAGATTTTGCCCGATTTGGCATATATCCTTTGCGTGGAAAAAACCTTCCGGGAATTATTCTTTCGGCTTTTATTCATAAAGATTGGCTTCATCTGTTTAACAATGCGGTGCCATTTCTTGCTGCAGTAATTGGAATATTTTATTTTTACAGGCAGGTAGCTTATCGTGTAGTCATAATAAGCGAGCTTGTAACAGGCTGCCTGGTGTGGATTATGGCACGCCCCAGTTATCATATTGGTGCCAGTGGGTGGGTCTATGCACTGTTGTCATTTATGTTTTTCGCCAGTGCTTTTTCGCGAAACAACAATATGCTGGCTATCACTTTAATCGTAATATTCGCTTATGGTTCTATGATCTGGGGAATCCTGCCTGTTGAAAACGGTATAAGCTGGGAATCTCATTTGATGGGGGCCATAACGGGTTTTGTTCTGGCACTGGTTTACCGAAAAAAAGGCCCTCCACCCGAAAAATATGACTGGGAAGATGAAAACGAAGATATTGATGATTTAACCCCTGAAGAAATTGATGAGCTCATTGATAGAAAATTAAAAATCAAATACTGGTACAAACCCAAACACAAAAGATATTGAAATCGTTTATTTATCTTTTTTGAAGCGGTTAGGGTCGTTCTTTTCTTTTTTATACATACTAATGGTTGTTTCAGTTTTTAACCGGTAACCTTCAACATCAACAATTAGCCTTACTCTATACCGTGTACCTGTGTATATTTCAAAAGGTTCGAATAAAACTTTGAAATTCATCTTTTGTCCGGGTTTTAAAAATAGCGTTCGGGATTTTTGATATTTGTTGTTTTTGTAGTAATAAAAAGATGAGGAACCCAGAGGCTCAATGCTTTTTCCTTCTATTAAAAAAACACCCACCATTTTTAGCTGTATGGATTTTTTGTTTTTGTTCCAGACAAAAAATTCGGCTTCCTTGATTTTTCTTGACCTCTGATAGGTAACTTTTACATTTTTCCCTCTGAAAATAATTTTAGAAGTATCAATCTCCTGAGAACTAACAAACTGGAAAGGGAAGATGATGAGAAATAGTAAAACAAAACTTTTCATGGTTTTATTTTGTTTTCTCAAGTTTATAATTTTTTCAAATTCTATA